>JAYUQO010000125.1:0-12373 GCA_043756765.1 Bdellovibrio sp.
TTAAGCATTTATTAAATTGTGAAAATAATCTTAGCCAGTGCGATCAAGACAAGTATAAAAAATTAGCGGCAGAACTAGATCTAGGTAATCCGAAAACGATTCAAAATTCATTAAACAATATAAAGCCATTACAAGGTTTTACTTTAGATATAAATTTAAGATTGCCACTTGATTATAAATTAGATAAAAATTTTCAGAAAGATAGTACCGGCTTTTTACAAGCTTTAGATATCAATTATGAAAAAGAACCTCTTAGTTTTATACGATCTGGCCATATTACCCGTGATGTTGAAAATATACCTTATGATATATATTTAGGACGCGGGAACGAACTTTATTCAGCAACGACGACTTCAGCTTATAATAGTGAGAAAAAACAAATTGAACCGTATGTGTTTTTCGATCAGACATTAAATCCACTAAGATTTCACATCACAGGCATTGTAGAGCCCCGCAAGCCAAACCCTCAAAACACTGGTGATTATGAAAAATGGAAAGAAAACGGATTTCCAGTTAAATTAAGAATTAATTTACCAGGTTTAAAACCACGAATTATTATTGCACGGGTTAGGCCAACATATTCTACATTCATTGATGTGGCACTAGAAAAATAAATAGTCTAATTAATTGAATCAGGGCTTTGATCGATTAACGGAATAAATTGATGAAGCTCTTTAGAATATTCAAAAATATTTAATCTTGAATTACCCAATCGATCAACAGACGGGCAAATAATATCTTGCTGACCATCTTTATTAACATCAAACAATCCTAAATTAATCGAATCATTTCTCACCATTAAATAGGCGTCGCTGTCATCGTTCAGTGAAAATTTTTGCTTTAATTTTTGTTGATTGCCATCAGCATCTTTTTCGTAAACTTCAACATCAAGACCGGATTCGGTTTTAATTTTGATAATCACAAAAACTTTTTGGTCATATTTAGCAAAAACTTTGGCTAAAACTGTTCTTTCACTTTTGCGGGAACTCAACATTTGGCGTACGCTAGTCAGCGATGATATAATAGCGAATAATAAACAAATCAAAACAATAACCACTGTAAAAACAGTTGAAGATTTCTTGTCAGCTGTTGTGTTCAAAGTTAACATACAGTTACCATATAGGTAATATATTGAGGCAATACGCTGTGGGGGTCAAATGACGAAAACAGAATTTTATGAACTCGTCCAAAGTCGCAAATCTATTCGTCAATTTAAAAATCAAGCTGTTCCACGTGATGTTCTAGAACGTATTTTTAACGACGCCGCTTTTCACGCGCCTTCAGGAAAAAATCGACAAAACTGGCGATTTTTTATAGTTCAAGGCGATAAAAAAAACGAGTATTTAAAATATTCCCAAAAATCATGGCTAGGTATAAAAGAAATTCTTCAGAAAAAATTAAAACCCTCTTTATATCAATTCACTGAAAGATTTTTTTACACTTTAGGTGATGCTCCTGTTGTTGTTTTTGCGTATTCACAAAATTCACTAGAAGAAAGATATCATACAAGCATTGGCAGTGTGTATATGGCAGTGCAGAACATCAACTTAGCTTGTCAAATCGAAGGACTAGGCTGTTGCACAATGGGTGCCCCACTAGAAATTAAAGACGAAGTCGATCAGTTTTTAGGAGTTAAAAAATTACCAGAATACCAAAATAGTCAGCTGGAATTACTGTGTGCGATTGCAATTGGCTATCCAGATCACAATCCACCAAAGGCTTCCAGACAGACTGAAAATCGTTTAACTTGGTTATAAACTTGACCCCTGATTCAGGCTTTGGCATAAAGCCTGAATGTCTTCCCAAACACAAGCAACTCATCAAAAAATTCATCCGAAAATTCATCCACTAGATGCTTTGAAAAAAAATCCATTTGTATTGGCACCCATGGCAGGAATAACTGATCATGCGTTTCGTACATTCATGCGAAAATTAGACGCCAGTGTTGTTGTAACTGAATTAATTTCTGCTGCAGGAATCGAATATAAATCTGAAAGAACTTTAGCTTTAATGAGTTACGACGAATCACAAAGACCCATTGGCATTCAGCTTTTTGGTGAAGATCCAGAACTTTTAGGTCGCGCAGCCCAAGTGGCTGAAGCCCACGGCGCAGATTTTGTGGATTTAAATTTTGGTTGTCCCGTTCCTAAAGTTGTAAAAAAAGGTGCAGGCTCTGCGATGTTAAAAGATCTTGATCTGATGAAAAAAGTTTTATCGGCTTGTGTAAAATCAGTGAAGATTCCAGTCACAATAAAAATTCGTACAGGTTGGGATCAAACCCAAAGAAACGCATTAGATGTTTGCCAGTTGGCCTATGATGAAGGGATCACTTGGGTCGCTATTCACGGTCGGACACGCGCCCAAGGCTATTCAGGTCTTGCGGATTGGGAATTTATTACAGATATTAAGGCCAAATCTAGGATTCCTATCCTTGGTAATGGCGATATTCTGACTGCACAAAAAGCAGTCTCAAGACTTAAAGAATCAGGTTGCGATGGGGTATTGATAGGTCGTGGAGCTTTGAAAAACCCACTCATTTTTGCTGATGCTTTAAGCTTATGGAAAAATGAACCTGTTAGAATGGATTTAAAGAGAAATTATCATAGTATTTTTACTGATTTGCACTCAGCTTTTCAAAAAAACTGCAGTGAACATATCCTTAATATACAGCTTAAAAAGTTCGCTTCTTGGTTCTCGACTGGTTATCCCGGTGCGGCCCAGTTTAGAAAAGACATATTCCAGCTGAAGAATAATGACGAAGTCTTGTCTTGTGCGCTAAGCTTCTTTCGATCAATCTCTGACATTGAGCAAGCTGATACATCTCATGAAGATTTTCTTATGGGTGGGCACGGTTAGTTCGTATTAATTTTTTATAAAACAAAGAAGGAAAACAAAATGGTTCAAGATCCAAAGAAAATTAGAAACATCGCTATTATTGCCCACGTCGATCACGGTAAAACAACACTGGTCGATCATTTAATTCGTCAAGCGGGTATGTTCCGTGACAACCAACAAGTTGAAGAACGGTTAATGGATTCAATGGATCTTGAAAAAGAACGTGGAATTACAATCGCAGCAAAAAATGCATCATTCACTTACAAAGATATTAAAATTAATATCGTAGATACACCAGGACATAGTGATTTTGGTGGAGAAGTTGAACGCGTATTAAACATGGTTGATGGAGCGATTATTCTTTGCGATGCTTCTGAAGGCCCGCTTCCGCAAACTCGTTTCGTTTTGAAAAAAGCGTTAGAGCAAAATTTAAAAATTATTGTTTGTGTCAACAAAATCGATCGCCCTGATGCGCGTATTCAAGAAGTGCATAATGAAATTTTTGATCTATTCATCGATCTTGATGCCAATGAAGAACAATGTGATTTTCACACAATTTATTCTATTGCACGTGAAGGTATGGCGACACTTGATCCTAACGTAAAAACAACTTCATTAGAATGTCTTTATGATGCAATTGTGAATCTAGTTCCGCCACCAACAGTAGATATCGAACATCCATTACAAATCATGGTTTCTAATATTGGTTACAACGAATACGTAGGTCGTTTAGCGATCGGTCGTGTGCGTTCTGGAACAATTAAAGTTGGTGATGAAGTTGTCTGTGTTCAAGAAAAAGGTCAGAAAAAAGTTAAAGTTTCTGCTTTATTTTCTTACCACATCAATTCACAAATTCCTGTTAATGAAATCGGCGCAGGCGATATCGCGATTGTTGCTGGTCTTGAAGACTTCACAATCGGCGATACGATCACTTCTGCCATTGATCCACGTCCATTACCTCGTATCACTGTTGATGAACCAACAGTTGGAATGATATTCTCTGTTAACAATGGTCCATTCGCAGGGATGGAAGGTAAACAAGTGACTTCTCGGAAAATTCTAGAGCGTTTAGAAAAAGAATTATTATACAATGTGGCTATCAGGGTTGAAAAAACATCTGCAACTGATGCTTTTAAAGTTATCGGTCGTGGCGAATTGCAATTAGGTGTTTTGATCGAACAAATGCGCCGTGAAGGTTTCGAATTACTTGTTTCTAAACCACAAGTTATTTTTAAGGAAGAAAACGGTAAAAAATTAGAACCGATGGAACATGCAGTTATTGATATTGAAGATCCGTATGTAGGAGCAGTGACTGAAAAATTAGGTGCTCGTAAAGGGATCATGACAAACATGGTTCAAAAAGGTTCTGGTCGTACACGTTTAGAATTTAGAATTCCTTCACGTGGCCTAATTGGTTATCGATCTGAATTTTTAACTGATACACGCGGTACAGGTTTACTAAATACAAATTTTGATGGTTGGGATGACTACCGCGGAGAAATCAATTCACGCTTAAATGGCGCTATGGTTGCCGATCGTAAAGGTTTCACAACAGCATATGCAATTTGGTTTAAACAAGAACGTGGTCGTATGTTTGTTCAACCAGTTCAAGAAGTTTACGAAGGCATGATCGTCGGTGAAAATGCTAAAGATAACGATATGGTTGTTAATATCTGCGAAGAGAAAAAATTATCAAACGTTCGGGCGTCTGGTGCCGATGAAGCGATCAGATTGGTTCCAGTAAAGGCAATGTCACTAGAGCAAGCTATGGAATGGATTAAAGATTCTGAGTTGATTGAAGTGACTCCAAAGAATATTCGTATTCGTTGTCGTGAATTAGATCCACATAAACGACCTAAGCCGCAGAAAACGAATAAAGACTAACAGCTATTCGGTCATTTCGTTAAATGTTTTCTCAAGTTCTTGTTCCTCTTCTGAAACTGATGAATCAGGCTCAGAAGAGGGCTTTGAATAATTTTGTTCAGGTTTTTGAATAGATTCAACAAGAACGTCGTCTTCTTTCATTTCAGATAAATCTTCATCTGATAGTTGTAATGGATCAGCATTCACTGATTTCTGACCAGAACTTAGAAAATAATCTAACTTATTTAAAGCACTAATGTATCCGTCTGAACCTAAAGATTTGTAGCGATACATATCATTAATAATTCGTAAAATGCGATTTCTTGCAAAGCGGGTTAAATCTTTTCTGTAATAAGACTGAGAATATTTTTCGGGATTAGGCAGAATCATGGCTAAAAAAGCAGATTCAACAGCATCTAATTGTGCAGGGGTTTTTTTGAAGTAGAAAAACGAAGCTTGTTTAATACCAAAAATATTTTTACCGAACTGCACGACATTTAAATACTTTTCTAGTATTTCTTTTTTAGATAATGATTTTTCAAGTTTCATTGTGATCAGGGCTTCAAGACCTTTGCGATAAAATGTTTTATCTTTACTTAAAAATAAATTTTTTGCTAATTGCTGAGTAATTGTCGACCCACCACAAACAATTTTCATTTTCTCTGTCATTTTTTGAAAACAATGTTGGATGCCTTCTTGATCAAATCCGTTGTGTGTATAAAAGCCGGCATCTTCGGTAATCAGGATTGTTCTTTGTAACGTTGAAGAAATATTATTTAGTTTCACATAATTTTTTGAACTAGGACAAAGATCGACTTCATACAAAGATGTTTTAAAGCAGCTTTTGATTTTTGTTTCAGACGGAATTTGAATATAAATAAACAGCACAGCAAGTGCTAATGCAGACAAAACATAAATAACAATTTTTTTCATTTCAGATGCTCATCCAAGTAAACCATGCTCTTTCATCCAACGTACACTTTTTTCTATAGCAACAACTGAAGGTTTTGGTTCAAAACCTAATTCAGTCTGTGCCTTAGACGAATCGAACCAGTGATACATACTGGCTGTGTAAGCATTTTCTACGGAGACACCTTTTTTTGTCAAATCTCCTATGAATCCTATCAACTTTAGTACTGGAAACGGCAGATAGATTGATGGATTTTTCTGTCCTGCTAAACAAGCAATTGATTTAAAAAGATCTTTAATCGTAATGTTGTCGGCTGCCAAAATATAACGTTCACCGTTACGACCTTTGGTTAAGGCTTTGATAATGCCATCGACAACATCTTCAACAGCAACAACGTTAACACCGCCACCTGTATAAAACGGAAACTTTCCTTGCGCCACTTTAACTTGGGTTTGGCGACTGCCTTTTTTAGCGTCGCCTGGTCCATAAATTGTGCTGGGGTTAATACAAATCGCGTGAATTTTATTTTTTTTGGCGGCGGCCATGACAATGTCTTCAGCTTTTCTTTTCGTTTCGAAATAACCTAAATTATATTTTGCAATTAAATAGTCTGATTTTTCAGTTTGAATGATTGGTTTGAATGTCGCACCTACAGTCACAACTGACGATAAATGCAAAAGTTTTGCCTGTTGTTGTCCAGATAAAACATCAACGACATTTTGCGTGCCTTCGATATTAACTTTATCCATTAGGGGGCGATCTTCTTTTTTGTAAGCGACAACGCCCGCTAAATGAAAAATATAATCTTTACTTTTAAAAGCCGACTTCAAAGAGGATTTATCAGTCACATCACCATAAGCTAATTTAAGTTTTAAATCTTCAATTTCTGATAGATCACTGCTTTGTCTGACTAAAGCAGTTACATCATGGCCTTCAGCCTGTAGACGCTGACACAACCATGAACCTAAAAATCCATTTGCACCAGTGACTAAAACCTTCATAAGTGGTCACCGGTATTTTGATCAGATCGATTTTTAATGTACACAGGCATTTTATTTTTTACGAAATAGGCGATAAGACTTCCGATTAAAAACCCGACTAATGATCCGGATAGCACATCAGAAGGGTAGTGAACGCCGTTATAGACCCGTGAATAAGCCACCAGTGCAGCGAAAGGTATAAGCACTAATTTTGCTGGGGGGAAAAATGACCCTGTGTAAGCAGCCAGACAAAACATATTCGCTGCATGATTCGAATAAAAACTTTTACCATCATGGGCAGGGCTTTTTTGGACAACATTCAATTCAGTATTTTGAAATGGACGTTCTTTTTGTACGGCATGTTTAACTTGTTTACCGATGAAATCATTTAATGATAGTGATAGTAGCAGAAAAATAAAATAGGTTAATCCTTGGCGTTTGTATTTATAAATAAAAAGTACGGCGAATAAAATGACAACAGGGATAATGAATTCTTTTATTTTGTGCAGATCGGTAATAACTGGCATGACTTGGTCAAAAGTTGGATTGGCTAGATCAAAGTAGATCAATTTAAATAGTGATAGATCGATTGAATTCACATAAATAGTGTAAGGTAACAAAACAAAAAAGCAAACTGTTCTTTTAAGAAGCAGTTTGCTTTGTTTAAAACGTTGATCTTAAGTTCTGAAAACTAAATCATGCAACTTTTAATTTGGTCTAACGTGATTTTACCTTTAGAGGCTACTGAAACAGCTTCAGTGATATTTCGAACAATATTCAAATCAAGTGTTTTAATCAACTCTGCTTTAAAATCTTTAGCGGCTTGATTGTAATCAGCCATTTCAGTGACTTTTTCAATTGTTTCTGCTTCTAACTTACTGATAGCCGTGTATTTTCCAGCTAAAGATAATAATTGTAAGTCTTTTTCAGCTTTAATTTTTTCTTCAGCTTTTCCGTTCTTAGTTAAATTAATAAGGTGAACAACTTTAGCTAAGCCTTCAGGACGTATTGATGTCAGTACTTCAAGATGAGTTGCACTGATTCCAGATAAAGACTCAGTAGCGGCTTCAAAATACTTAGACATTTCTTTTTTAGCTGCATCATTTAAACGGCCTGTTTCAGCAGCTTCTTTGTATTTTTTTAGACTTGCTGTAGATTCAACATAGGCTTTTGATTCTGCTAAAGTTGCAATTTTAGAAGCTGTTTTTGGACCAGCATAAGCTTGTGATGCTAAAACGATTGCTAATGTGATAATAAGACTTTTCATATATTTACCTCTACTTCTTTAGTTAATATTCAAATTTCGGACCGTTTTAAAACAATTGTGTGCGTATTCAGTGTCAAACTTATCAACAAAGATCATAAACTGTTAGCTGCCGATCCTCTTTTTGTTTGTAAAGCTTTCTTTTGTTGGTCTTTAAGTTGTCGATTCAGCACTGCAACGTCAGCCGAAAGCTTTTGTTGGAGTTGCACTTTCAACATCACGTAACGGTGGGCCTCGCCCATGACGGAATTAAGCCCCTTATAGATTTCTAGAATAGACTTAATATCTTCTTTTGAATTTTCATTCACATTTGAAAATTCAGATTCAAAAGGTGTAAAAAAGTTTTGTAGATCTTCTTCTGTTGACTGATAAGTAGCATTCGCCATATCAAACGAAATTGTCTTTTGATGAAATAAATTAAATAAGTTAGTATATTTTTGTTTTAATAAGATCATTTTAGAATTTTTTAATAAAGTGCTATTTTTTGATACGGCAGACGATACAGCTGATACAGCCACTTGGTCAAAGTAGTTGCCAGTGTGCTGGTAATTTTCAGTTAAAATCATTTCAAGTGTTTTTAAATAAAATTCTAATTCAATTTTTAAATTATCTTCGATATCAGCGCCTAAATAATCTGTTTTTGCAATCCAGTCTAAGGCGTTGTCCACGTTGCCTTTGTTATTTGTTATCTGTTGATAAGTTCGATCAACAATGACAGAATATCTTTGATCTAAACTTTTTAGTGATCTGGTTAAATCTGGCAGTATCTGCTGGGCCCACCACGCATTAAAATTTTTCATCAGCGAATTTTTGTCAGTTGTATCACCTAAAATAGATGGATCCAGTTTAGACATCAAATACCTAGTTACATTTTCATATTTTTGACCATCAACAGTGATTTCACGACTGTATAAGCTTTTTGTATTTGTTGAATTGACTATACTTTTCTCACAAATTTCAATCGGGTTTTTTGAATTTATAATTCGTGGAGTTTCAACTGTAAAGGCAGACAAGATGCCTTCATTTATTTTAAAATAGTTAGCTCCACAAATCATTTGGTAAATCATTAAGTCACTTGGCTTTACAAAATCATATTTTAATGAAGTTGAAAGATCGAAATCAGCTGTTTTAGCCACTTCATAATTCTGAGTGTGCGTATCAAATGCCACAGCATAGGAAGCGCCCTCAACAAACTGAGGTCTTGGATCACCTAGTGATTTTCTAAATTGTGTTAAAAATTCTTCTTCAGAAGCATTTAAATAAGGATTTCCTTTGTAAGAATCTTTGCCGTAGTAAATAGGTTTTTCATAAAGCATCAGTAGGTGATTGATTTCATATAATCCACGACCCTGTTTTGTGTAATCCTGAACTAAAAGTGTATTTAATAATTGATTTAATTTATTTTTCGAAGATTGCGGCATTTTTGATTCACTTAGATTATTTTTGAAAACTTTAACTTGTTTAAAAATATTTTCACTTTGTGAAGACTCAATATCGTAAGCAATCGTTAAATAAGCATCGTTTGCATTCATATTATTCGGTAATTTAAGCGGCGTAACACCCATAAGAGGCAGTGTTCTTAAGGGATGTTTATTTTGTAAGGCCCATGCACGATCTGGATATTGATCAAAAACACCTTGGTTAATTAAAGATTGTCTGTATTTAGTTTCAAATACATTTTCGACAAATTTTGAATAGAAAGTTTTTGCATAATTAATTTGATGTAATAATTTATTCGTTGCTTCATTCCAGCCCATTAAGTCTAATTCATTTTTGCCATTTAAGTGGCCGCGCCATTTCAGCATGTTTGCAGTCACTGATAGAATTTGTTTATAAAAATCTGTAGCAAGCTTTTTATTTTCACTAGATTTTTTGATTAAATTATTAATAGAAAGTCGATCACTTTCAAAAAGAACAGGTTGCAGTAAATTATTTCCGAATCGCGTGACTGACGGCGTAACAAAATGATCGACTGTTAAAAACATTCCGAATTTACCAAGATTGCCAATCCACTTAACAGCCTTAACAACAGGGCCACCAGGCGTAACGATTATAGTTACAGCGGCACCAGTCAGTTGAAAAACATCTGATATTTTATGATCAACTTTATTTATTGATTTTTTATAGGATTCTTTTGATTTACCTTTATGAAGTGCAAATTCGATACTGTCTGTAATTAATTGTGTAAACAGTAATGACATGACTTGGGGAACATACTGAATAGTTTTATTTCTAACGGTCCACTGTTCAAGAGCTTGATCGCAAGCTGCATGTGACGCCTCATCGTTCTTGTTTTCGATCCATCCTGTGGTACATGATTTAAGAGTTGTTAAAACATCAGCAGTGATTGTTGAAGCCAATGATCCTATCGCCATACCTTTGTACATTAATTTTCTCATCATTAATGATTTAGTCATGGGGTCTAAATTTTTAGTTTTAAAATCAATGTAAAGACCTTGAGATATCATGAACATTCCAAAAGAAACATGACCGATAGGATCTTTTAAAGATTCAAGATGCTTCACCATTAAAGTGGGATCTGAGTGTGTTAAAGTCATTAGTTGTGTGAAGTAAATCAATCCACCAGCCGCTGCAAAAGCTGCGCTTGTTGGAACAAAGTTTTTTGCTGTTGATTTAAGAACACCATCTTTAGTGGCTTGTTCTTGTGATAGTTTCATATCTTGATTTAGTTCTTGTCTGATTTTTCTAAGCAGTAAATGGCTATCATCTTTAGAATTATCAACAACAAATGGAATTGCTTCAGAACCAAAATTTGTTGGTTCCGTTTGAGCATGAGCTTTTGAAAACATCGACACAACAAATGTTGTTGCCATGATAATTTGAATAATAATAAATAGGGTCTTCTTAAATTGTCTCAAGGTGAGAACCTCTCTTTAGACTATTAAAGAGCAATTCCTGGGCTTGTCAGATCTTGCACAATGAAACTAAAGTGTCTCAATATAAGAATGTGACACTTTAGGGTGACAGATTGTTTTGTTCCTATTTACGCCAAACTGTAAACTGGCTGTACAATTTTGATAGGCCATAAATCATATAAACTATTTGAAATGGTCCAAAAATAGCTTAAATCAGATCGAACGGAAGTATTTAAATATTTTTTGTAAGGTGGTTGCATGAAAAAGACGAAGCTTATTTTGGGACTTATGTTTGTATCTCAAATTGCAATGGCCGAATCAGTGCAATATTTTATAAAATATGGTTTAGAAAACAATCGCTATGCTGAAGCTATTAACTTAAGAATGCAGTCGGCCAGCGACCAACTAAAAGCCCAAAAGATATCTGTTTATTCTCCAAGTCTTTCTATTTCTTCATCATTAGGTCAATCGCGCAGTAAAAGTGATTTTTCGACAAGCAGTTCAAACAGTCTTTCTTATGGTGTCGGTGCTAATTTAAATATTTATAATGGTGGTAGTGATGTCGCTGGCGTTAAAGCAGCAGAAGCCAGATTTAAAGCATTAGATGCAACTTATAACTCAAGTAAATCATTTATTCAAAACACGAATGCTGATACAGCCAATAAAATTTTTATTTCCTATTTAAGCTTGTCTGATGCAATGACTTTTCATAAGTTTTATTCAAACTATATTCTTTTGTTAGAAAAAACTAAAAAAATTGCTGTAACTACAGATCAATTACAAAGACTGCAACAGCGTATCGACAGTCAAAAAGTCAATATTCAACAATACAAAAACAATATTAACCAAAATACTGTGGCATTAAAATTTTATTCTTATAATGAACAGGCTGATTTTGGATCAATTGATTCAACCTACAAAATGGCGAATTCGATTCAAATCCCTGAAACTGCAGATGCAGCTGTAGCAGAGGCTATGAACAACAGCCCCGATGTAAACATAACTAAATATAACTTAGAAGCTGCTAAGTATGATCGCGAAGCAGATAAGGGTCGTTTGTTTAGACCACGTGTTGATTTACAAGTTGGGAGTAGTTTTAATTCGTCAAATTCAAACGGTTTTAGATCTGATTCAAGCAGCCAGTATGTTGGATTATCAATATCATATTCAATAGACGGTGGTGTTGTTTATAGAAATAATGCTAGTGCGAATAGTTTAGCAGCAGCAGAAAGTGAAAATATTGCAACTATTGATAATTTGAAATTCGATTTAGAGTCTTCATATTTAAGTTTAAAAAGCATAAATGATACTTTTAATCTGACTTCTGAAAACTTACTTAAAGATCAAAATATAATTGAAAGTGTTATACGTGGAATCGAACAAGGCCAAAAATATGATTTCGAATCAGTTCTTGGTTACTTCAGTAGTTATTCATCAAATTTTCAGTTGGCTCAAACATCAATTTTTAAATTAGCTTTTTCTAAATTCGATACACAAAAAACGATTGGAACTTTGTTCAATGAAGTTAAAGTCGATCCAAGAGTATTAAAAAATATTAAATAATGCTCTTGGTCTAAAGGTGCCAGGCACCCTTATTTTAAAATTGTGATCTTTTCGATAACTATTGGTTCAGCGGGGCGATCCA
>JAYUQO010000126.1:0-4281 GCA_043756765.1 Bdellovibrio sp.
TGCGCTTAGTGACGATGATGAAGCTTTACCTTTAATGGCTGATTTAAATCCGAAAAAAGACGAACATCGTTCGTCGTTCATGATTAATACAAGCATGCACCAAGTTGATCCTAAAAATGAAGAACAGTCGGATAGTGTGGCAAAGGAAGTTAAATCCTTACAGCTTCATTCAGATGAAGAAGTTAAAACATCAATTAAAAATTTCGATCTTAATCCAGTTTTTTCTAATAATGAATTAGCTAAAGAAGAACAGCATGATGAAAATCAGAATGCTGATGCCGAACGAACAATGGTTGAAGTCCGTCCACAAAGAAAAAACAATGCAGACAATGACGAATCTACTGTGGCCGTAAACGGTTTTGCACTTCGAGAAAGCGAAAATTATGAAGATAAAGTCAAAGTCAGTGTTGGACAAGTTCGAGGCCCTTCATATTCTTCTGGTTACAATTCATGGGGCAATACAGATTCTAATTTAGTTCAAGCAGAAAAATTAAGAATCGCTCAAGAAAAAATTCTAGATCTTGAAAAAGAAAATGAAAAATTACGGTATCAAAATAACGAACTTATAGCCGCTGCAGGAATCGTGAAAGAAAGAGCCGAAATTTTGACCTCACAAATTCATGAATTTAGAAATGACAGAGATTCCCTAGAAGCTTCATTTAAATCAGAAAATTCAATTTTAAAAAATCAATTGATTCGTAAAGACAGCGAATTAAGTAAAGTCACGATGAAAGTTGAAGAGCTTGAATCGCGATTAAATTTTGACATGAAAAAAATCCGAGTTCGCGAACGTGAGCTTGAAAATCGATTAGAATTAATCAGAGCCGAAAAGAATGCTCTTGTTAAATCAAAAGATGAACAAATACTAGATTTCAGAAGAAAAATGGATCAGCTTCAACTTGAAGTTGAAAGTTATAGACAGAAATGCGTTGAGCTTAATAAAGTCATTGAATCCAATCAAGATTCCTTTAAAAGGACTACACGAGCACTTCGGTTAGCTATGGCGAACTTAGAATTGCTCGATGAAAACAAAGTTACTTTAAAAAAAGCAGAATAGTTTATGAATGAAGAAGTGGTCAGACCACAGAAGAAGATCAAACTTGTGATTAGTGATCTTCATTTGGGTAAAGGCCGACTGCTTGACGACGGCGGGGTCAATGCGCTTGAAGAATTCTATTATTCTGAAAAGCTAGTTGAATTTTTTCAGTATTATTCAACTGGTGCTTACAAAGATTATGATGTCGAAGTTATTATTAACGGTGATTTTTTAAATTTTTTACAAGTCGATTACAAAGGTCATTATTTGACAACAATCACCGAAACAATCGCTATAGAAGTTTTAAAATCAATTATCAAAGGTCATGCCCAAGTCTTTAAAGCGATGGGTGATTTTTTATCGCAGCCCTACCGACAAATTACTTACGTCATTGGAAATCATGACCAAGGTATGATGTTTCAAGGTTGTCGTGATCACTTGGATCAAGCTGTAGGTAAGCCCTTGCTTTACAAAAATATTATTTATTTTGTTGATGGTATTCATATTGAACATGGTCATATGCACGAAGCTGCAAATAGAATGGATCCACGTAAATTTTTTATTAAACAGGGTTTGCCTGAACCTATTCTTAATTTACCGTTTGGGTCACATTTTTTTATTGAATTAGTTTTAAAAGTTAAAGAAAAATATCCTCATGTTGATAAGATCAGACCTTTCGGGCAAATGATGCGTTGGGCACTTGTGAATGAAACGATGATGCTGTTTAAGGCCACAGGATTATTTTTTAAATATGTATATAGTTTGATATTTTCTAATGATGCCCGCTATTCATGGTCAATTAAAAGACTTCTTAAGATATTCTTTGAGAGCGCGATTTTTCCAGATTTAAGTATCGCTGCAAAAAAGATATTAGCAGATGAAAGAGTTCATTCAGTTGTTTTCGGTCATACGCATGTTTATGAATACCGAAAATGGGGAGCTAGAAAAGAATATTTTAATACCGGGACTTGGACCGAACTCACATCTTTAGATGTTGTGTCCTTAGGGCGAATTACCAAGCTTACTTTTGTGTTATTTGAATATACAGATATGGACACCACACCACATGGTCGTCTAAAAGAATGGCGTGGATTTCATCGAATCGAAGAAGACGTTGCTGTTTCATAATTTCTTGCATTAATTTTGTTACGGCATTCGTCTAGTCCAGTTCATTTTTGCTAAATAAAGTTGGTTGAACCCCTTAAAAAACTCAATCATAATGGTTAAATATGTCTGACAACAATCAAGAATCCACAGTCATTGGCCAAGTCAGTGATACTTTCAATGGAGCCATCAAACAAGCTGGTGATGCGCCGGCTGCTTTAGTTATTTTAGTGGGACCAACGGGTTCAGTTGGAAAACAATGGTTGATTAATAAACCAGATTTAACAATTGGTCGCGCTGTTGAGTGTGATATTTATATTTCAGATGCATCGTTAAGTCGATCGCACGCCAAAATTATTCAAACAGGTCAAGACACATTGATTATGGATATGAATTCTACAAATAAAACATCAGTGAATGATCAAACATTACCTGCAATGGTGCCACGAAAACTGACCAACAGTGATAAAATAAAAACGGGAAATATTATTTTTAGATATCTTGAAAAAGGCAGTCTTGAAGTTGTAACCAATCAGCAAGTTTTTGATAAAGCCCAAAAAGATGCTTTAACATTGGCTTACAGCAAAGGGGCTTTGCTTGAAAAAGGGCCCGAATCAATCAAAAGAGCTTTAAACCTTAAAGAGCCTTTATCAATCATTACTTTTGATTTAGATTTTTTTAAGAAAATTAATGATGGCTATGGTCATCCAGGTGGTGACTACGTTTTAAAAGAACTTGGCAAATTGATGCAAGATAAATTAGTCAGATCGAATGATTTTTTCGCCCGATATGGTGGTGAAGAATTTGTTATTATTTTGCAGGCCACACCAATTAAAACAGCAAATGAAGTGGCTGAAAGAATCAGACACACAGTTGAATTTCATCCGTTTATATTTGATGGCAAAAAAATAGCAGTGACAATATCGATTGGTGTGACACAACACCAGAATGACGAATCGTGGGAAGCCGCCTATGATCGGGCAGATAAAGCTTTGTATCAAAGCAAAAAAAATGGCCGGAACAAAGTTACAGTCGTCTGACGGGTTAAATTAAAATGAGTACAGTGCAAAACTTTTTTGAAAAAGTTCCTAAAGAAGAAATCGAAAGTATCTTTAAAAAAGGAATTTTTGAAAAAGGACAGCTGACTCTTGAAGATGGTAGAAAAAATTTAGTCATCAAAGTTAAATTAGCAGTCACTGGCGAAGATAAATTCGGCCGGCTTTATCTGATTCCGCAAGATGTCTACGAACTAAAAGATCGTGTTTGCGCTTTTAGTTTTAGAATTGGAACCCGAATCTTTTTTTTCAAATCTAAAATTCATATTGATGGTAAAGGCTTCTTTGTTGATGTGGGGTTTGATTTGATTGAACTTCGAAGACGTCGACATGTTCGTTTTGATATACCAGACAATTTTCAATACGAAGCAGTGATCATCAGCCAAGTGTACAAAAATTTAAGAATTAATGCCCAGTTGATTAACTTTTCAGCCTCCGGTGCAAAGATTAAATGTAAAGAAAGTCTCACAGCTATTCTGAAAGGCTCAACGATCGTTTTATCTGTTAAAGTTGAACGACGCCCAACTTTTATGACGGCCTGCGAAGTTCGATTTATTTTTCGAAAACAAATATCTCAGCCTGAAATCGGTCTTGAATTTATAACACCCGATACACTGACACAAAATAAAATCATTAGTCTGTGTGAAGATTTAAGTCGTCTGCATTTACAAAAATTTAAAAATACTAAATAAAAATTACTAGAAATTTCTAGCTATTTCTACATAAGAAATACTTATGGTAGGAATTAGGATAATCTTAAAAAGACTAGTTATTTCATATGCTTAGGCATTTTGACACCTAAAATTCTGGCTTCCAATTTGCTTTAATCATAAGCAAGGCTAATAAATAAGGGAAATGGTTCCCTTTTGTCACGGCAGACATTTATTAACCGAAACTTACAAAGGAAGTGTCCAATGAAAAGAGAGATCGACTCACAATTGGGGACCAATCTGATTGAAAAATCAGACCTACAATTAGTCGAAGAAGTCCGAAGTGGTCTGAAGGCTTCTTTCTCAGAACTTGTGAAACGACATCAGAAGGGTTTGCTACGGTTAAGTATGAGATTTGTTAAGGATCTAGATAACG
>JAYUQO010000127.1:0-12303 GCA_043756765.1 Bdellovibrio sp.
GCCACAGACAATAGCCACAAGTGCGCTAATGATTTGTGATATGCTTAAACCCGCAATAAAAGTTCCACGATCATCGGCTCTGTAAAATTCAATAATAAATCGGGCAGTCGAACTTGAAACAAGCCAAGTCATAAAAACAAAACCATCTGCTAAGGTTTTTTTGAAGGTCTTTTTTTCGATATAAATAATAAAAGACAAAATCAGTAATTCACTAAAAAACATGTACAGCTGTGTGGGGTGTTGGTTGCGAATAGCCCAGGGTAACGCACAGGATTTACCGTAGCAGCAGCCTTCAAAAAAACAACCTAAGCGACCTAACATATATGTTAATGATAAAAATGGAGTTAAAAAATCAGCCCAGGCTAAAAAACTTTCTTTTTTTAAACGAATAAAAAGATAACTAGCAGCTAATGATGTTAAAAAACCGCCGTAATAAACAAAGCCACCATTCCAGAACTTTATTGTTTCTATAGGAAATAATAAATAATATTCGGGTTCTTCATAAAAAATATGAAAAAGTCTTGCGCCCAAAAAACCACTAATCAAAATAATAAGTAATAAGTCATAACCGAATGTTTGTGTGTTTTCATTGTTTTTATTTTCTGGGTGCTTACTGTAACCAAACCATAAAATACTTAAACACAGTGAAAAAGAAATAATCATATAAAAAGTTGGAATTTGAATAAAACCAAGATTGATAAACGGTTTCACTTAAGTTGTTCCTGCGTGGCCTCTGATTTATCAGTAAGAATAAAATAAATCAAAGTAAACACACCGCAAACAATCGCTACATCAGCAAAATTAAATGCAGGCCAAGAATGTTTGTTATAAAAATGAAAATCAATAAAATCGATCACGTATCTATATTGAATACGATCTAAATAATTACCGATAGCTCCGCCAAAAACAAAACATAAAGCGACGATTTGTTTGGTTTGCTTCGGGTGTAATCCCCACAAGATATACAAAATCAGTGCGCAGGCAAAGGGCGGCATGCTTAAGAAAAAAATCTCTCTGAATTGCACAGGTGTTTGCGCTAAAAAACCAAAAGCTGCGCCAAAATTTCTGACATAAGTTAAGTTGAAAAAATTTTCGATGACCGTGACTGACTCGTGCAACTGAAACCGCGTATGCACCAAAACTTTTGTAATCTGATCAAGTGCTATGACCATACCTGAAATCGTTAAAAGCAAGGTGAGTTTGTTTTTCATTAGCTTAGGGCCTCGACACACTTCGGACAAACACCCAATGTTTTTTCAGCTGTTGAAATCGCATCTGAATAAACCCAGCAGCGCACACATTTTTCGCCAGTGGCCTTTGTGGCTGTGATTGATAATGGTCCTTTAATTAATTTCACTTCAGAAACAATAAAGAATTCGCGCAAATTACATTTTGCATGGCTTTTGTTTAATTTTTCTAATGCATCAAAAGCTGCACCATCAGCTTGAATCGATAATTGGGCTTCAAGACTAGCACCAATTATTTTAGCTGTGCGAAGTTCTTCTAATTTTTTTTGTGCGTCTGATCTGATTTTTAAAAGTTCATCAAACGTCACATCAAGATCCGCGGCTTCCCAAGCCTTGTTCGCTTTCGGGAAAGATTCTAAAAGAACCGAGTCGAGCTTTGTTTCTTGAGAGTACGAATATGATTCCTCAGCTAAGAAAGTCAGTATCGGCGCCATCATACGAATTAACGCTGATGTTGTGTGATAATAAACTGTTTGCGCCGCTTTTCTTTCAGTGCCGTCATGTTTCCATGTGTACAAACGATCCTTTAAGATATCCATGTAAGTCGCTGACAACGTCACCGTGAAAAAGTTATTTAGCAAATGATAAACTTTGTAAAATTCATAAATATCGTAAGCTTTTGTGACATCAGTGATGAGTTTATTCAGTTGATGCATCATCCAACGATCGATCATTGGCATGTTATCGACAACTATCATTTCTGTTTTTGGATTAAAATCAGATATAGACCCTAATAAAAATCTCATCGTGTTGCGAATCTTACGATAAGTTTCTGTCACGCGGGTTAATTCTTCTTTGCCGCAGCCGACATCAGTTCCGTAATCGCCATAAGACGCCCATAAACGAATAATTTCTGATCCGCTTATTTTTGAAATTTCATTTGGGTCTACAACGTTGCCTAATGATTTACTCATTTTGCGACCCTGTGAATCGTTCACAAAACCGTGTGTGATTAAAGCTTTAAACGGTGGTTTACCTGTTGTGGCCATGCTTGATAGCATTGACGTATTAAACCAACCACGATGTTGATCAGAACCCTCTAAATAAATATCAGCAGTAGTATTTTTGTAACCACGTTTACTTTGCACAGCTGCATGACAAACTCCAGAATCAAACCACACATCTAAAATATCACGACTGCTTTTATACCCAGGTTTTCCAATAATTTTTTCAGCCGATGTTGTATAGAATGCTTCGATACCACCAGCTTCAACAACATCTGCAGCGCGCATCATCACATCATAATCTGCTAAAGGCTCGCCAGTTTCTTCGTTATAAAAAATGGGTATCGGTACGCCCCAAATTCTTTGACGAGATACGCACCAATCTGGACGGTTTTCTATCATGGCCTTGAATCGCGCCTTACCCCATTCAGGAAAAAACTGAACATCATCCATAGCTTTCAAAGTATTTTTTCTGATTTCTGTATTTTCTTGATCGATACCAATAAACCACTGCGCCGTTGTTCTAAAAATTAAAGGGGTCTTTGATCGCCAGCAGTGCGGGTAACTATGAACAAATTCAGAAAATTTTAAAAGATGACCTGACAATTTTATTTTTTCAACGATCAGCGGGTTCGCTTTGAAAATATTTTGCCCTTTCATTTCAGGGTAATCATCATTGAACTGTCCTGATTCATTCACAGGGCATAAAACCGGAAGATTATATTTCAATCCCACTTTAAAATCGTCCGCACCGTGGCCTGGGGCTGTGTGAACACAGCCCGTGCCAGCTTCCGCTGTGACATGTAATCCAAGTACAACTAATGATTTACGATCCAAAAACGGATGATGAGCTTCAGTTAATTCTAAATCAATGCCTTTATGTTTTGAAATTAAATTTAAAACAAAACCAGTTTCTTTTTCAAAATAATCTTTAAGGCTTTCAGCGATCACAACATTTTCAGAAAAAGAATTTCCGTTAGGTAATGTGCCTGTGGCAGAAAAAACACCGTAGTCTAATTCGGGATGTAAACAAATACCTACATTCGCTGGTAACGTCCAAGGTGTTGTTGTCCAGATCACGTAAGATGTTTTACCCTTTGGATTTCCTAATTTTTTTAATGTCTTTTCATCAGTGATATCAAACTTCACATAGATTGATGGTGATTTGTGATCATGGTATTCGACTTCCGCGTCGGCTAAGGCCGTTTTTAAAGTCCAATTCCAGTAAACCGGTTTAACACCTTGATAAATCACACCGCGTTTGTAAGCTCTGGCGAATTCACGAACTTCTTCCGCTTCATATTGTTTCGACATTGTTAAATAGGGATTTTCCCAATCAGCTAAAACTCCTAGACGTTTAAATTGCTCACATTGATGACTCACCCATTTTTGCGCTTCCGCACGACAGAGAGCTAAAATTTCTTGATCAGTTTTTTGTATTTTTTTATCAGCAAGATCTTTCATGACCTTGTGTTCGATCGGAAGACCGTGGCAATCCCACCCTGGAATAAACGGCGCTGAATAGCCCTGCATATTTTTATATTTCAAAATAAAATCTTTTAAACACTTATTTAAGGCATGACCGATATGAATAGGAGCATTTGCATAAGGTGGACCATCTGGCAAAGTAAAACCAGGATTGTTTTTATTTTTTTCCTGCATTTGTTGATAGACCTGATTTTTTTCCCAGCCCGCAATAATTTGTGGTTCTTTGATCGGAAGATCGCCCTTCATCGGAAAAGCAGTTTGCGGCAGGCGAATTGTATTTTTATAATCAGGTGTATTTTGCATCCTGAAAGGCTAACAGAAGGCAAACTGAGAGGGTAGCTTTGTCACTGGGTATTAAGCAAATTGAGTAAGCAAAGTGTTTTACTGAGATAACTTCTTGAATTGGCGAAGGCCCAAAGCCACAAGAGCTCTTAAAGCCTCTTGTTCAGAGCTTAAATTCAGTGTTTCGCGAACTAAATTTAAAGCTTTAAGCGTTTCTATGTCGAAATTTAAATCTGTGGCAGGGATTGGTTTCTGAACTTGCTGCTGAGTTTGCTGAACAGGCGCTGGTGCTGGCAGATGTGTTGGCTGAGTCATTGATGGCATCGGTTGAAATTCACCAATCATGTTCGCTAATGATTTTAATTCTTGTTTAAAATTTTGAATGCTTGGGGCTTCTAAAGAAGCTTCACCATTGCGTTGGGCTTTAAGATACAAACTCACCAAAATATTTTGGTCTTGGGCAATGCCCTTCACAGATTCATTTTGCGTTAAAAGCCAAGCATAGGCTTTTTGCAAAGTTTCTTTAGTGTAAGCTTGTGGTGGTAATGGATTCACTGGCATCAGGAGGTCAACGCTAGTGAATACGTCGGTTTCAGTCAACAGGAGAACTGTTTTGCAAACTGCAAAATAAAATCGATTAATAATTGATCAATTACTGCTCAAGCTTGCTTTCTGCATACTCTTTCGCCACGATTCCGTATTTCTCAATTTTGCGAAGTAAAGTTTTCTTTGGAATGTTAGCGTGTAAAGCAGTTTGATTAATTTTCCCTTTAAAAGTTTTTAAAGCCTTGATTATAAACTGTTTTTCAAACTCTTCTTTTTGCAAGTTGAAGTCTAATGGGCCTGTAGAACCAGAAATTGAACTTAATAATTCATCGCTTAAGTCTTCATCGCCGTCATCACCAAGAGCTGAGTCAATAGATAAATTATCATCTTCATCACATAAATCTGAGCTTAATGAACTAGCAGAATTTTTTAGACTTTCAGTTTGACTTTGAATTTTGTCCATATCGTCGATCAAACTAATTCCCGCAGCTAGAAGAACTGCTTCTGGTAAGCTTCCTAATGAAATACTATTTGATGATTCAAGAACAAAAGAATGTTCAATCACGTTTTCAAGTTCACGAATATTTCCTGGCCAATTATATCTTTTTAAAGCCGCTAATGCTTCTTTTGTAACGCCAGTGATTTTTTTGCCATGAACTTGATTGAATTTTTTAACAAAAATATTAATTAAAACATCTAAATCATCTTTTCTATCGTTCAGTTGTGGTAAAAATATAGGAACCACGTTTAAACGATAAAATAAATCTTCTCTGAACTGTCCTGTTTTCATCATCTCTTCAAGGGGGCGATTAGTCGCCGCGATAATACGAACATTCGTTGGAATTTCGCGATTAGAACCGACCGGAGTAAATAATTTTTCTTGTAGAACACGTAAAATTTTAACTTGCATCAGTTGTGGCATATCGCCAACTTCATCTAAAAATAAAGTTCCGCCTTCAGCAAACTGAAACTTTCCTATCTTGCGTTGATCAGCGCCAGTGAATGATCCTTTTTCATGACCAAAAAGTTCTGATTCAAATAAATTTTCAGGAATAGCTGAACAGTTGATAGCGACAAATTTTTCATCTTTGCGGACTGAATTAAAATGCACAGCTTTTGCCACAAGTTCTTTACCAGTGCCAGAAGCCCCGCGAATCAAAACTGGAGTATCTACTTTGGCTAATTTATGAATCACATTAAAAACTTTTTGCATTTGCGAAGTGTTGCCAATGATTTTGCGGCCTTCATCAACGAACACTGGCGATGAAACTGCTAGATTAGAAATCATACGGTGGGCTTGAATGGCCTTGTCAATAAGGGCCACAAGGTCGTCACCAGAAATAGGTTTAGATAAAAAGTTGTAAGCGCCATCTTTAACAGCTTGCACAGCCACTTCGACTGTAGCATGCGCAGTTAACATCAGAACGATTATGCCTGGGTCGATCTCTTTGATCGCACGTAGAGCGTTTAAACCGTTCATACGTGGCATATCCACATCAAGTATAATGATATCGTAAATACGTTTTGAATTGTCTAGGGATTTAACTTTTTCCAAAGCGTTAACGCCGTCAAAAGCCTCTTCAACGGAAAACCGTTTTGTTGACTCTAAAGCCGTGCGCACAGAAAACCTTTGTGCTTGATCATCATCAACGACTAAAACTTTTAACATAACGTACCCCGTAGTGAATTGTTAACTTCAGCGCCTTATAAGCTCTCTAATTATTCAGAAAAAGTTCTACTGTAAAATGCGAACCTTGTTCGGGTTCACTGTGGACAGTGATCTGACCTTTATGGAGCTGTACAAAGTACTGTGCAAGATACAGGCCCAGGCCAGAGCCCTTAATTGTTGAGGTTTTTACGTTGCTGGTGCGAAAAAATTTCATGAAGATGTTAGGTAAATCAACAGTTGGAATGCCGATGCCTTGGTCCTTAAACTCAACTAAAAGCTTGTCTCCATCTTCACGAGACCGTACCCAAACCGTCGAATCATCGGGGCTATACTTGATCGCATTTTCTAATAAATTTGAAAACACCTGCTTAATTAATTCAGGGTCAACAGCGACCGGAAATAGCGGTTCGAGCTCTTGAATAATCTTGATTTTTTTCACGCGGGCTAAGAATTCATGCTTTTTAATGACCTCAGATAACAACTGATTGATGTCTTTACTTTGTTTGTGCAGTTCGACCCCTTGGGTTTCGATTTGTCCGTATTGCAAAATTGCATTAATAAATTTTAAAAGGTCATCAGAACTGCTTTGGATCGTGTCTAAAGCGTCACGTTGGTTGGATGATAATTGTTGGGTATCTTTATGAATCACTTCAGTCATGCCGATGATGCGCGCTAACGGCGTTTTCAAATCATGTGACATCATCGAAATAAAATTTGTTTTTAATTCTTCAACCTGCTTCAAAAGTTTATTCTTCTGGTAGTATTCCCAGCTGCGGCGGTTTTCTTTGATCAAACGGTAAGGGATAAAAAAGTAATAACATAGAAAAACGGCCAATAACGGATGTGCTAAATCAACCCACCAGCCAAACAAAATAAATAAAGTCACAGCTACAAAACTAAGACTGATTAATGTGGATAATAAAATAAATAAACCACGCCCAGGCTTTAACGCTAAGGTCACATAAACTGTGAGTAACGAAATGAGTGCTGTGATGATCACGCTCATCTTATCTGGCATACGAAGTGGCGCATTGTTATCAATGAGTGTTTGGATAATGTTGGCTTGGACTTCAGTTTTGGTCGGGTAGTCTTCGGCCAGATGAGCTAATGGCGTTGCCATATAATCTTTGGGTGATCTTCCGGTATCGTAGCCTACAAGGACAACTTTTCCTTTGAAAGTATCTTCTGGGAAGTTCTTATTCACAACATCTTCGAAAGTGTATTTTTTAAACTGTGATGAATCGTGATAATGAATATAAGTATTTTTTGAATCAAAAACATCAAACTGTCCACGAATCTGAGTCATGTCTTGAATTTGTGGATTATAGTAGGCAGCAACCAGTGCTTGCAGCGTGCTTTGATCTTGGTAGCTGACCATAAGCCTACGGCTTACACCATCTTTTGCATAGAGGGTGTTATCTGATGTTCTTGGTGCAGATGACAGATTTAGTTCACTGAGGGGTTCTGTTAATTTCAGTTTATCGCGTTCGCCCTTCATGGGTTGATCTTGTGTCAACACGTGAAAATTTTTAAAACGTAAAGCCTGATCTTTAAAGATCAACTGATCGGGTTTAGAACCTTCGATTTCAATCGTGTTATCCGTTGTCATTTTTAAATCGTACAGAACATATTGGGGGTCGTAGTTTTTAAGTTTTTGCAAAAACAAAGCGTGATCTTTAAAGCTTGGGTAGCCACCGTATTTTTCAACAGTTTTAGAATTGATTATCACTAAAACGATTTTAGGATCTTCAATTTCTGAAAGCCCTAGATTTGATTTTGTTTTAAGACGTAAATCATAAAGAGAACTTTCGAAGTATTCTAAATTCAGCGAACTGATGAGGTGCGCAGCCAGAAGACCGAAAAGAGTTTTTATAGTGAAATTAATTTGTTTTGTATAGCGACGGCGAAAATTTTTGATTCTTTTGTTTGATTGATTTTCACCCATTGCGAATTAAATCTAGGAACTAGATTTCGTCAGCAGGTCTGCAACCTAAACCAAGAATTTTAGTCGATGGTGACTTGTTCGGTTTAATTTTTTTGATATGAGTTTTTTTCATATATAGTCCTTTATAAGCGGTCTTAGACTGCTTACTGGTTAGTTCTGCTTAATTTATAATACATAATGGTGGTTAAAATCAAGCTCCGAGTGCGTTCACAGAAAAGATCATCCTTTTTGTGTTTATCTCCGGTATGGGCTCTGTGTATGAACATGCAGCCTCCGCCGCACAGGTGGCGGGCCCAACAGCTTTGGCAATTATTAAGTTCTATTAAAGATTTTGAATACTTAGATAGCTTGGCGTGATCAAGCTGTTCACCCACACCGACAACTTCGTCTTTTTCACCGACGACCCAAGGGCATGTGTAAAGCCTATTTTTGGCATCCATCATCAAGTAAGTTTTTCCTGCTCCGCAATGGTTTTCAATTCTTTGCTGGCTATCTAGAAGTTTGAAATAATGATCAAACTGTTTGATTTGGCGCAGCCCCGCTTCGCCGTTATTTTTCCATGCATCAGCAGCAATTAAATTCATTTGAGTCAAGTATATGGCTTGTAAATCTTTTGAAGGTTCTGAATAAGCAAAATTAAATTCCATCCAATCAGGATTAAACTGTTTTAAAAATTGATAAGATTCAAGCATGTGTGGATTTTGCAATGAACACACAGCAGATAAACCAATGGATTCAACAGATCCGCGGTCTGTTAAAATATTTTTAATTCCAAGGACTGTCATATCTGTAGAACTACGACCATCTTTAGAAGGCCGTGATATATCATTATATTTTTTATCACCATCAATACTGATTGTGATATGTAATTTCATCGATCTAATAATTTCAAGAGTTTTATCTTTTAATAAAGTTCCGTTAGTCACAATGCTAAATGACGGCGTAATTTGTTTATTTTTACTTTCGTCGACCACGTAATGGTAAACTGCTGAAATAGCCTGCGGATGCAGAAGGGGTTCACCACCGACAAAAGTAATTGAAAATTTTTGATTGGGCCTTAGCTGCTCCAGAAAAAACTTAAGTTGTGGTAAAGTTTTTTCAACTGAGATTTGATTTGTGGGCTCGCCGTAGGATCCGTCGCCACCAGCGGCACAGTACGCACATTTTAAATTACAAATTTGATTAATATTAATTGTTAAAGCTCTGATTCCGAATTTCAAAGCTCCGTTCTTAACATCAGTCGCAATTTCTTGATCCCAATCTTCTAGAGCTTTTAGGGCTTCGCTATCGTCCATTGACGCAGCCGATTTTTTTTGTGGAATAGCGCCTGTCGTCACAGGAACTGGTGTCATCATAGCAAAAGCTTCAGAGCTAACTTCAGCCACTTCAAGATTATAAGCATGAAACGCAGTGACATCGTTCACGTCGTCTTTGAACGCAATAATATTTTGATGTCGTCTTAAATCCAGTGGTTTCATTATATCCCTAGTTGTATTCTATATAGGTTAGAGCAATTTGAAAGCCAAATTAAGTTATTTTAGATAAGACGTTTGTCTGTATGCACGTCTAGACGTTAAATCGTGATCTCATTCTGATTGTCAGCTGAAGGAACTAAAAATAAACTGTAATGGCAAGTTATAATTGCAAGTTTGATTTCTTAAAAGGTGTAAACGAATGAAGATTAAGTTTTGGGGCGTGCGAGGCTCGCTACCAGGGACAGCAAGTCATAGTGAATCAAAAGAACAAGCAGCTTTTTTGATAAACAAATTTTTTCAGTTAGGCTTTAAATCCGCTGATGATATACCTGCGTTTTTAAAAAAAGCCGAACATCCTGATTTAACTGGTTACGGTGTTGCGACAACGTGTGTGCAAATTGGTGATGCCGATCAAAATATTATTGTTGATGGTGGCAGTGGTATTAAATTTTTGAGTGACGAAAATTCTAAAAGTTCAAAAAAACAAACTGAATTTCATATCTTGATGACACATTTTCATTTCGATCATATTTTGGGATTACCATTTTTTAGTCCACATTTTAATAAAAACTGTAAAATTCATTACTATTCTGTGCAGTCCGAATGTAAAGATATCGTTCAAGGTCTTTTTAAAAAACCGATTTTCCCAGTGGGTTATGAAGATCTCAGCGCACAAATTTCTTATAATGTGATTAAACCCTACGAAAAAATTCAGGTGAATGGTTTTAATGTAACGCCTTACAAACTAGATCATCCAGATCCATGTTTTGGATTCCGTATTGAACAAAATGGTTTGGTCTATGCTCATGCCGTCGATACAGAAGCTATACGTATCACAGAAACAGAACTTGGCCCTGATGTGGGTTTATACAAAGATGCAGACTTGTTGTATATTGATGCGCAGTACTTAGAAGAAGAAATGCAGCAAAAAAAAGGGTGGGGTCATGGTACTTTTGAAAGAGCTTTTAACCTTTGCAATCGCTATGGCGTCAAACAAGTACTTATGGCTCATTATGATCCTAGTGCTGGTATTAAGGATATTCAAAAGTTCAAGGACAAAGCCACCGATGCGTTTAAAGACGGTTCCGATAAAGACTTTCAAAAAATGAAAACCGACTGGAGTTTTGCTTTCGAAGGGCAAACTGTAGAAATTAAAAAATAGATTTTTCAAAAATTAATTCGGCTTTGGTATTCTCAATAGTTTCATCAACAGTTCGTTTTTCTGTTTCTTTAGGCCAATCAAAATCAACTTCAGTGTCATTCGCAGTTAAAACTTTCATGTACTGCGCCCAGATCGGCACAGCTCCACCAGCACCTGTTAGTGATGTTGGTAAGCTTTGATCAAAGCCAAGCCACACAACAGATGTTTGATCTTTGGTGAAACCGGCAAACCACGCATCTTTGCCGTCTGAAGTTGTCCCTGTTTTACCAGCGGCAATTTGTTTAAATCCAAAAAGTTTTGCTGATTTGGCTGTGCCAGATTGAAAAGTTTCTTTCATCATGCCAACAAGAAGACTTGTTTTAATGCGATCAATTTTTTGTTCAGTTTTAATTTGATGTTGGTAGATTAATTCATTTTCATTATTTCTGATCGCTTCGATAAAGGAAACTGTTTGCATTTCGCCGAAACGGGCGATGTTTAAATAACTTTGTAAAATTTCAAGAGGAGTATGTTGGCTAGCGCCCAGTGAGCTTGACGGAAATTTTTCAATTTTTGAAGATAAACCGAAAGCTTGGCCAATTTCTACCAAACGATCAAGCCCCACTTTTTGGGTAACCCATGCTGTGGGCACATTCAAACTTTCTTTCAGCGCATAAAAATAAGGGATATCTCCGCGAAATTTTTTATCATAATTTTCAGGACGCCATTTTGTTTTATCCATTTTCCATTCAAAAGACTGATCAGGAATTGATGTGGTGGCAGTGACTTTTTGGCCGTCGATACCGTCAATTAAACCAGTTAAATAAACAAAAGGCTTAATTAGTGAACCAATTTGCCGTTGGCTATATAAAGCCCGGTTAAATTGTGATTTTCTAAAGTTTTGTCCGCCCACAAATGTTGTGACATAACCCGTGCTGTTTTCAGCTGTTAAAATAACGCCTTGAAGATCAATGCCTTTTTCTTTTTGCGACGAAATATTTTTTTTTGTTTTAGAAAGATCTTCAATTCCTTTTTGCAAAGTTTTTTGCGCGGCATCTTGTGCAGTTAAATCAAGAGTCGTGTAAATAGATGCGCCTTCGATTTGAAAACCCATATCCTGGGCCTGCTTCTTGGCAGCATCAAAGTAATACGGAGCTGTTTCAGAAGCTTGTTGTTTTTTCTCAACTGGTAATATTTTTTTATCAGCCGTAATAAATTGATCTTCTGTGATTAGTTTCAGATCTTTCATCTTAGTCAGAACTAATTTTCGGCGTCCTGTGGCCTTTTCAGCTTTTCTCCAGGGGTGATTCATACCGGGGTTGTTAATAATCGCGGCAAGCAGGGCACATTCAGATAAATCCAGATTCTGCAAAGGCTTATTAAAATAATATGAACTAGCTGCGCCAAACCCACGAACTTGAAAAGCTCCATTTTGACCCATATAAATCACGTTCAAATAAGTTTCTAAAATTTGATCTTTATTCCAACGCGATTCTAGTTGTGTGGCCATGTAAAGTTCTTTAGCTTTGCGGGTCAAAGTTTTTTCAGGAGTTAAAAAATAATTTT
>JAYUQO010000128.1:0-12288 GCA_043756765.1 Bdellovibrio sp.
GATCAAGAAAGACATAAAGCCGGGATTTAGGTTTGGTGTAATTAAGCAGCTTTATCTAATTTAACTTTAAACTTCAGACCTGATCTTGAGACTTCGTCTTGTAATGACAAGCGAACAAACTGTTCTTTAGAATAACCCAACTGATCCGCAAAATCAGCAGCACGGGATACGCTTAAAAATTTACGTCCTTTTTCAATATCACAAAGGTGAGATTTCGAAATTTTTAGCTTTTTTGCAAAAACAGCTTGGGTTAAATCTTCACTCAAGCGAATCGACTCAAGAAGTCGTCCTATCGTTAAGACTCCACCAGCGTGTTTTTCTAAAAACTTCATAGTATCAGATTTTTTTTTAGTACTCATGTTTGTTAACCTCTTTTATTTCGATAAATTCTAAAGTGCCATCATGTTTAATTATGTAAATTGCTCTGTAAGCTTTGTTTAACCGTATTGATCTTTGTCCTTTTCTATCGCCCTTTAATGGTTCGTCGTGATAGCCTAGTATTTTTCTGACTTCCTCGACACCACGAATTTCCACATCATCAACCCAAGCCAGAAGTTTACTCACTATAAAAGTGGGTAACTTCATAATATCTTTTTTAGCTTTGGCTGAAAGTTGGACAATATTGATTACAGAAACAACAGTACACCAAATAGGAGTACTGCGCAAGTTAAGAATTATTTATGGCGATTATTATTTTAAAAGCAATATAAAGCTTTGATTTCAAATACTTGGCTGTATTTGGGTGAGATCCTAAATCACATACAGAATATCGTCGTAGATTTTATTAACGCTCGATCTTTCAGAAAAGATCAACTTAGCTGATCTATAAGCATTTAGATTACTCAAATTATTTTTATTTTTTTGCAGCATCGTGACTAAATCAGCATGGACAGCTGATCCAATAAGAATTCTATTTTTTATTTCCATACAATTTTTAACCAGGTAGCTTATAGATCTTAAGTATTTATCCTCATTGCATTCATAATGGGGGATAATGACGCCCCATTTGTAAAACTCTGGATAGGGCTTTCTGACTAAATCTATTTTTGATTCAGGTGCTAACCCTTGTTTGACACTTAGTGGCTGCAGCAATTTAGTAACAATTCGAAAAGAACCCCGATTGTTTTTTTTGCCGATGATATCTAACAGACTACCAAGAACCTGTGGGTTATACAGAGTTTTCATTTTTATAAGTCGTCTTAATTTTGAAGGCGATAGATAAGATCCAAATTTCATAGACCAAGTGATGAGGCCTTCGATAAAACGGGGAGATTGTGCATGGTAAGTCGCATTTAAGAAAAAAACTTCAAGATCATGATACTTTTCATGATCAACTAATTTATACTTGTCGTTAAAGACAAGTATTCCAAAGTAGTAAGCCAGGTTATAAAAATTATTTTGCGATTTTTCTGAGTTCATTAATAGACTCCAAAAATTCGTTATAATTATTTTTAAGATCTTTATCTGTGATATCACGACGACTAATCCACGCAGATGCTTTCATGGCGATCAGATCTAAACGTGATAAAATTTTACAATCTATCTGGCTCCAGCGATTCAAATGCACAAATCACTTTTCTGCATCAATAGGTAGTTGAATATCTGAAACTTGATCGTTAAGCCATGTTTCTTGAAGTTCGAATTCAACAGATATATCTTTAATGAGATTTTCATTCATATAGTGTTATAATAACACTATATTTGGATTTTAACAAGGTCATGCTACTCGTTGTCTAAAAAAAGTCCATTTTCGTCACTATTTAAAATTAAGTGTTCAAAGTATACTAAGTCTTTGGATTCTCTAACATAAGCTAAAAAAGACCGATTAAAAATGTATCAATTTTAGACGAATTTAACCTTAAATATCTTGGCATCACTTTACATATAACAATGAAGCTTTGAGTTTCAAACAAACAAACACAGCAATGCTGTTAAGGAGATTCCATGAGAAATATTTTTACACCGTTATTAGCTATCAGCGTAATCTTAAGTGCAACATCAGGTTTCGCAAAAGATGCCCCTAAATCAAAAGTTATGTTTAAAGTAACAGCGTGTCCTTTAGATAAAAAGATCGTTGAGAAAATGACTCTTATCTTTACTGAAGATGCAAAGTTAACTATTAAAACTGTTGCTGGCAAATGGCTAATTGGTGAAGGCGAACCAAAATATTCGACTGAAGTTTATGAACTAGATACGACTAAAACAAATACAGTATCAGTCAATGAATTAACGGCATATGATGTGTTTACAAAAGATGACGAAGGAAATACAACTGCACAGCCGATTACTTTTGTTAAGTTTAAAAATCCTAAAAATCTTGATAAGTATGATGACTCTAAAGATATCATTAATCACTTTACTGGTGGTGGTGAAGATTTTAAAGCAGAATACTGCAAGTAGTTTTTTGCAATGAACCAATAAAAAAAGCTCTGAATATCATTCAGAGCTTTTTGATGAGATCAAAATTTTCCTAACAACTATCTAAAAATCTAATCCCAATAAAACTTTGATATACGAACCACTTAAATCTATATTTTTTGTTGTCGCATTAATGTTATTACGAGCATTATCCCATTTAGCTGACATGTAGCCAGCTTCAGCACCAACAACAAGTGGTAAAACGATTAAAGGTTTTATTTCGAATTCTAAACCTAATGAATATGTTTTCAGATCACCTTCATCATAGTTAACAACATCAGTGCCAGAGTTTTTTACGACAAGGCTAGCATCATGGCTTAAACCGTAAGATCCGATTAATCCAAAGTGAACGATCGTGTCGATAAAGCGATAGTTAATTAACAAAGCGGTTCTTTTTAATTCTGCATCGCCTGCGATAGAACCGCTAGTTGCATCTAGGCCTAATTTTTCATAGCGAACACCGAATCCAAACGGAATGACCGGAAGGCTAATGATCACATCGCCGCCCAAACCATATAGCGGAACCATTGACGGAGCTTGTCCCGCACAAACTGTGCCTTCACAGGCTGCTTTAAGAGCGTCTTTAGAAACTAAACCGCCGTATGTTAGGCGTGCAGTTACTAAAGCCCAAGAACTCATGGGTAACATTAAAATAATTAACAATAGTTTTTTCATTGATATCTCCTCGTGTTTTAAGACTTCATTAGTATTTCATTGTTTTAGATGTCTGAGTATTGGACGAATGTCGTGTTTAAACTCATTTTAGAATTAGATCTATATTAAGAAAAAAAATCGGTTTGAAATAGGTTTATGGACTATCTACTTTTTGAGACCTATCAAAAAACGAATAAAACGCTATCGGACCAGATAGCTTTGATTTCACAGGCTAACCTGCAAGCCAAAGTCTATACGAATTCGTATATGGCAGTTCATGATGTGTGTTTTGGTTTAGTTCACTTTTTAGCCCATAAACCTAAAATTTCAATGATCCGTTTGGGCAGTAGTTTGCCAGAATCGTTATTACCCCATTTTTATCGACTGCAAACACCTATTTGTCTAAAAAAGGACAATGAAACAACGATGCAGTTTTTAAATTCCTTTGATCATGAAATGAATTTCACATTGTGGTCAGCTGAAAATGAAATCACTGGTGAAATTTTAATATCTACGACATCAAGACAAGAAATTCATAAAACACTTTCAGCAAAAAGAATTTATTCGATCGAAATAAAAAGTTATTTCGATGACAGTGATATTGAAATTCTGAAATCGAACCCTTATGCCATATTAGTCATCGCAGGCGGGCTGTTTCATTCAGGTTATAGTTTAGTATTAGCGACTGATAAATTGAAGACGCCACCGTTAGTTGGGCATTTTCAAGAAATTAAGCCTGATCTATGCCATGGATTAATTAAAACTCAGTCTGTTAAAACCAGTGATTCACTTTTTGATAAAAATAAACTTAATTATTTTTCTCGTTTTGTGTCTAGTTTGGGTCAGTTGAATGATCGCATTATTGTATATTCAAAAACTGTTTCGGGATCGGCGTTAAAAAGTAGTTTAAATTTAAATGATCAAGAGGCCTTTGCGGCTAGTGATTTACCATCATGGGTGGTTGAACAATTTGCGAACTGGTGGCCTGAAGCTAAGCAAAAAGATCTTTTACGTGGGTTGTTGGTCATCGCTCGTAAAAGCAGTGTGAATGATTCTTTTATTCAAAAATTAGAGAAAAATCACGATCAATTGACCGAACAATCGGAATGGTCTATTTAAAGGTGAATGTCTGAATTACAAGATCGATTTATAATATTAAAAAAAATGAAATATGGAGAATCAGATTTAATTATTCATGCCTTATCATCAGCAGGCACAAAAAAATCATTTATTGCCCGTGCTGCACTAAAAAGTAAAAAAAGATTTGGCGGCGGAGTTCTTGAACCCTCACACTTTGTAAAACTAACTTATAAGCCTGGTAAGTCGGAAGATCAGTTAAATGTATTAAACGAAGCCCAATTACTGGATGATTTTAAATCGATCCGTACAGATTATGACAAATTAGAATTTGCTTTGTTTACTTTGAATTGTGTTTACCATGTTTCACAAGAAGGGGATTTTGATTCTCATTTTTTATTTAATCTTTTAGGTCATACTTTGAAAAATTTGGGTGAAGTCAAAAATCTTGATCGTTATAAATTGCATTTTTGCCTGAAGCTTTTGTTTCAACAGGGTGTGATCACTGTCGATGAATGGATGGCACCGTTTTTAAAAATAAATATTTCTGAGTCCTATCTACTGGATGAAATCCCTGAAGTTAGCGATAGCGTAGAAACCTATGTGCATTCGCTTGAATCACAAGTTTTGCATTATATTAAAAATGCTACCGTTTAATTTGTGTTTTCTTAGATAGTGGATGATTGGCTTCAACTAATCTAGCTAGTGAATCAATATTTAAGTGCGTGTATTTTTCAGTGGCCTGCAGGCTTTCATGACCTAATAGTGATTGCAATGTGCGTAAGTTCGCACCGCTGGCTAACATATGCGTCGCGTAGCTATGACGTAATGAATGCGGATGTAGCGGTGACATCAGCGCAGCACTAGCGCCAGCTTGTCTTATGAGCTCATAACCTTTGCGTGTAGACAGTGCCCCTGCACCAAAAACGAATTCAGTTTTTTCTTTGTTTTTGTATTTTATAAGAATATCGATGCAAAACTGCGGAAGAGAAATGTAGCGTTCTTTATTTCCTTTACCTAGCACAAGTATTTTTCGTGAATCTAAATCAATACTTTTCCATTTAAGATTGCAGGCTTCGCTAATACGAAGTCCTCCGCCATAAAGTAGAACAAATAAAACATACTGACTCAAAGCCGACTGATTTTTTCCACTGGCTTCAGACAGATATTTAATGACGGAAATGACTTCATCGACAGAAATAAAATGCGGTATTTTTTTAGGAACTTTGGGGCAAATTAATTGATCGGCGTAGTTTTTATCAATGATTTTCTCGTCGTACATCCAATTGAAAAAGCTTTTTAAAGTGGCAATTTTTCGGTTGCGACTAGCTAGAGACAGATGCCCCCATTGACTTAAGGATTCACGACACATCAACCAAAGCTCTTGGCTTGATGTAAACCGCAGATGCTTAAAGTCAGACATTTGAACTATATTACTAGTCGATTTTTTGTTTACTATAGGAATTATTTTAAAAGCTTGTGATAGATCTAGACGGTATGCCCGCAATGTGTGTTCTGAGCATGATTTGACATTCTGTTGAAATTTCAAGAACTTATCTATTTGTTGGGTCACTGAATAGGTCATAATTAATATTGTATATGTATTAAACAATCTAGGGGGGTCCTAAAATTATTATAATGCAATGCAATATTTTTCTTGCATTATCTACACGACCTTGGTTATATTACTCAAACAACGCGCTGTATCAAAATGAGATCAATAAGAGATCAAAGTCCTGATGCAGCCATTTGATTGAAAATTAAACACAACTCTAAGGTGGTACGTATGTCTTCAGATTCTCAAGCAACAACAGTTCTTCCAAGTTCAATGTCTCAACCGCAAATGAACTGGGGCCAAACTCAACAGCCAATGCAAAAAGCAGTTGATACAAAAACAATCATCTACAAATCAGATATAATGGCTCAATTGATGAAAATGATCGAAAGAGTTTCTCCTTCGCAGGCTAACATTCTTGTTCTTGGTGAATCAGGAACAGGTAAAGAGTTAATCGCTCGTGCTATTCATGATAAATCAACTCGCAAAAATAAACCATTCGTTGCCATCAACTGCGGTGCTTTACGTGAAACGTTACTTGAATCAGAATTATTTGGTCATGAGAAAGGATCATTCACCGGAGCTTATAACAAAAAAATAGGTTTAGCAGAAGCTGCTAATGGTGGGACTTTATTCTTAGATGAAATCGGAGAATTACCACTTTCAATCCAATCTAAACTTTTACGTTTTATCCAAGAAGGCGAAATGTTCCGCGTTGGCGGTAAAGAATCAATTAAAGTTGATATTCGTTTAGTGTGCGCAACAAACCGTGAATTAGATCAAGAAGTCACACGTGGAAATTTTCGTGAAGATTTATTTTATCGTATTAATACAATCGTGATCAGTGCTCCGCCTTTGAGACGCCGTAAAGAAGATATCCCTGTTTTGATCCAATATTTTCTTTCACAAGGTCACACCTATTTAAATCGTGGTAAAACGATTGATGAAGAAGCATTAAAAGTTTTAGTTAAATACGAATGGCCAGGAAACATCCGTGAATTACAAAATATCTGCGAACGTCTTCAAATTTTATCTGAAGGTCACATGGTTATGATTAACGATCTTCCAGATACAGTCCGTAATCCAGATAAAAAAGATGAAGGTTCTGATTTTGACCCTTCAACACCATTATATGAACTTGAAAAAAGATATATCATTAAAGCGTTAGCACATTATGGTGGAAATAAAACTCAAGCAGCGCAAGGTTTAGGAATTACGATTAAAACATTGTATAACAAACTTCATGAATACGGTGAATTTGAAAAGTACGCTGTTCATACTAAACCAGTAAAAGACTAAGCTTAATTTTTTAAAAAGCAGCACGTGTGTTGAAGTGGGACGTTAGCGGAAAAGTAAGCAAACACAAATAAGGTTACGTTGTTGGATTGTGTTTGTTTAATATTTTTCACACAGTTGTTTTAAAGGAGACTTTTATGAAAAAAATTATTTTATCTTGTTTAGCTGTCGTGGTAGTCAGTTTATTTTCAACTGTCGTTTTTGCAGTTACGCAAGAGCAGGCTTTAGAAATCGCTAACAATCATCTAGTGAAACAAGGTTACAGCACTGGTGAAAAAATCAGTCTTAAGCAAGAAACTGAAAACAGTTTCGTTATTATTAAAGAATACGTTTCTTATATGTCCTACGCTAACCAAACGGGTGTTGTTCAATTTGAAACTGAACATCCATGTCATGCGGTCGTTGCTGTTGATAAAAAAACCGGTGAAGTCATTATGAAAAATAATGATCGCACTATTCAAACTGGGTTATCTTACGCAGATACATTTCCGATGATGAGCAAAAAAATGTATTTAGTGTGTGCCGATTAATTTTAACTAAAAATCTAAAATCTAGATGTAACCTTCGTCATCATCTTCTTCTTCCTCTTCTTTTTTGAACTTATCAGCAGCTTTATCTTCCATGTCTTCTTCCATGTCTTCTTCCATGTCTTCTTCAGCTGATTCGTCTTCTAAAGTTTCAAACTCAGCTTCTTCGTATTTTTCAGCGCCGTCTAAGGCATCTTCGCTATCAACTTCAATAATTGCATCTAATTCGAATTCGTTATCAAGATCGTCAAATGAAGATTGAACTGGTACAGCTGCAGCTGCTGCGATTAAACGTTTAACATCTTTTTTAGAAGGTGATTTTTTAAGTGCAGGTTTTTTTGCAGCAAGTTTTTTAACAGCTTTAGCTTTTTTCGGAGCCGTTTTTTTCGCTGATTTTTTTACTACTTTTTTTACTACTTTTTTTGCAGGCTTAGATTTTTTAGCAGCCTTCTTAGCTGGCTTAGCTTTTTTTGCTGGTGATTTCTTTTTAGCAACTTTTTTCGTTGGTTTCTTTGTTACTTTTTTCTTTTTCGCCATATAGCTGTCTCCTGTCTGAGTTTTTATTGAATACCGACATAGATTATAGGCTAAAAAATGACTGTGCAAGAGTTGGATATCACTCTCGCACTTGGTCTAAAAGTATTTATGCATAAGTCTTTAAGTTTTAGTTAAGACCGAAGTAGTCTTCTAATATACGCGCAAAGCTATTTGGAACTCCTGTTGATATAAACAGTCCAGGAGGAAATCCATTTTTAGCATTCACATAAGTCAAATAACCAAAGGTTTTAGTCTTATCTCTGTTTTTAAGTGGCACCGTGATGTTGATAGGGATGGGCAGTGCTGCGCTATTAGGCAAAGACACTAGGAGACCCAGGGCATTTATACCAATGTAAAGATTAATTTGTGTGTTGTTATTTTGCGGAAAACTTAAAGCTAAACTTGGTAACTCGCCCTGTCCAGCTGGCATTGCCGGCAGTGGATCACCATTTGGTAATCGTGAAGATTCAATAAATGAAGTGCCTTTAAGTACATATTTAACTGGAATTCTGACAGCCACTTTAACTTTACCGGTAGCATCAAAAACAGGACTAAATGTAATATCGGGATATTTCGCAAAACTGCCTGATGGTGTAAAAACTAAACCCGACGGCATAGGTACCATAATAATGAATTCGCCACGGACTTTATCAAGATCAAACCCAAGTGCACCATTAAGGCCACCTAATTTATTACTTGAATCATCAACGTAGCTTTTCATATCGACTTGATCAATAGCAGGGGTTACAGGTTCAACGATTGATTGACCACCTTGTAATAATCCGCCACCAACTAAAGAAGCCGCATCTGTTGAAAGTTTGTTATCAGCGCAAGAAGACAGAAGAGTTACTAGCAGTAATGTCTGTAAAATAAAGTTTTTGTTTTTCATAAGTCCCTCTTTGTTAATCATCTGATCGGACAAAGGTCTGGTAAACTTAATATGAATAACATAGACAAAAAAAAGGGCTGATTGTGAATCAGCCCTTTTTGCGTCGAAATCTTTGACAATTTTTTTGAATTAACTAGTCAATCCATTAACCAATCAATTTTAGTGCAAGTTGTGTCGACTGATTAGCTTGTGCTAACGTCGCAACACCGGCTTGTAATAAAACTTGGTTACGTGTCATTTCTGAAGTCGCTTGTGCTATGTCAGTGTCACGGATACGTGAATTGGCAGCAGCTAAATTTTCTTCAGTGATGGCTAATGTATCAACTGTTGATGTCATACGATTTTGTAAGGCGCCAAGGTTTGCTCTCATGCTATTAACACCTTGCTGAGCCATTTCGATCGTACTAATTGAACCTCTTGCTCCATCACGAGTAGAGTAATCAATGTCTTGAATTCCTAAAGCATCAGCTGTTGCTGTATTTTTAGAAGCATCGAAAGTGATTTTATCGTTCTCAGTTGCAAAGATACCAATTTGGAAATCAAAAGTCGGTGAAGAGCCATCTAATAAATTAGTTGAATTCCAACGTGTTGATTTTGCGATACGATTAACTTCATCTTTTAATTGTGCGATCTCAGTTTGTACTAAGGCTCTTTCGTTATCACCTAAAGTATCAGACGCAGCTTGGATTCCTAATTCTCTCATACGAATTAGAATGTTTGAAACTTCTCCTAATCCGCCCTCTGCCGTTTGCACTAATGAAATACCATCATTTGCATTACGTTTTGCTTGAATAGAGGATCTGATTTGACCACGCATTGTTTCAGAAATTGCTAACCCTGCAGCATCATCCGCGGCTTTATTAATTCGTGAACCACTGGCTAATTGTGCCGAAGTGCTTTGCATCATTCGTTGGCTGTTTGCCATGTTACGTTGTGTATTAATAGCTGCTACGTTTGTTGATATTCTTAATCCCATTTTAAACTCCGTTTATATTTTTTTAATTATTAGTTTTCATATATTGACCTTCCGTGAAATTTTTTATGGATTGCATCCAAGCAGTCCGTTTTTTTTGCATTCTTATCACAACGACAAAAATGCACATATAATTTAATCGTCCCTAAATTTTTAGCTCGTCCTTAACTCATCCGTGAATCCTCCTTTCAAAAGATTGAGAGCATCACAGATATTTTTGTGATTGCTCATAGAGACATCCTGCCTCTCGGTTTTGTTGTTACATTATTTTTCGGTACAGCTGTGGCTTTCTTGACAGGACACAAGAATAGTTTTTCATAAATAAATATTTTTTGTTGAGTGATTTTTCCCTCTGAAAGTATTGATTTCAGAACTTCAGTCTTAGGACTTGACTGGCTCTCAAGCTAGTCTGCGTGATGTTAGTCTACGTTTATTTTTTCAAGATCAGTTTTTTGTCTGGTCAAGTCAGAGTCAAAATTTCAGAATGAAATTTCAAATAGATAATTAATCTATTTCTAGAAAACGACAAAGCGCGACTTTGCCAGACATTGCATAAGATTTTTCAATATTTCTTTTAAGATGGGGTTCGGTCTTAAAGCCTAGTGTACAACTTTCGTCAGTGGCTTTGAAATGTGAACAGTCTTCGCAACAAATAGGTAGGTTGTACTGTAGATAGTCTGAAGCTCTAATCGGATCTTTCTTAATTGTTAGTCTTATTCGAGCTGGTGTTTTGGCCATAGTTATTTGTAAAGCCGATCATTGACATTTTCAAGGGATGACTCATCTTTAACACTAGAGGTTTATATGGCTAGTGATTTCAACCGTGATATTCAAAAAATGACCCGAAAAAGCCAAGATGCCATGCAGGCTGCAGCTAAACTAGCGGAACAGCATAAGAATTCAACGGTTGAACCTGAACATCTACTGATTGAGTTGATTGAACAGCATGAAGGTGTCGTGCCACGGGTTTTACAACAATCTGGCTTACAGCAGGCTAGCTTGCTAGCGGGACTTCGAAAACTAGTTTTAGCATTTCCACAACTTTCAGCAGCACAAAGTAATATTTACGCAAGTGCTAGGCTGCAAAAGTTATTTGGTTTTGCTAATAATGTTGCTGTTGGAATGCAGGACGAACTGATATCGACTGAACATTTTCTATTAGCTCTTTTTAAATCAGATGATGTATCTATTAAAAAATGGTTGCAGGAAAATAAAATTCAACAAAAAAATATAGAAGCCACAATCCAGAAAATACGAGGCAACCAAAAAGTGACAAACGATAATCCAGAAAACCAATATGAAGTTTTAAATAAATACGCTAAAGATTTAACAGCACTTGCAGCAGAAGGTAAGCTTGACCCTGTCATTGGTCGCGATGAAGAAATTCGTCGCGTGATTCAAGTTCTTTCACGCCGAACAAAAAATAATCCAGTTCTTATTGGTGAACCGGGTGTTGGTAAAACAGCTATTGCTGAAGGCTTGGCCATTCGAATTATTAAACGAGACGTTCCAGACAATATATTAGGTAAAAAATTAATGTCATTAGATATGGGATCTTTAATCGCAGGTGCAAAGTACCGTGGCGAATTCGAAGATCGTTTAAAAGCTGTTATTAAAGAAGTCACAGCCAGTGCTGGTGAAATTATTTTATTTATAGATGAATTACATACATTAGTTGGCGCTGGTAAAGGCGACGGCGCTATGGATGCGGGTCAATTATTAAAACCAGCATTATCGCGTGGTGAATTACGCTGTATCGGGGCCACCACGCTGGATGAATATAAACAGTATGTTGAAAAAGATGCAGCTTTAGAAAGACGTTTTCAAACTGTGATCGTTGACGAACCATCAATTGATGAAACCATTACGATTCTACGCGGGTTAAAAGAAAAATACGAAGTTCATCACGGTGTGCAGATTACCGACGGCGCTTTGGTTGCAGCCGCTAAACTATCACACCGTTATATTACAAATCGGTTTTTACCTGACAAGGCCATTGATTTGATTGATGAAGCTGCTAGTAAACTAGGAATTGAAAACCGCAGTGTGCCTGAAGAAGTCGATGAGATCGAGAGAAAAATTTTAAGCCATAAAATTGAAATCGAAGCTTTAAAAAAAGAAACAGATAAACAATCATTAGAAAGAAAAGAAAAAATCAGTTTTGAATTGTCTGAAATGACAGTTAAAGCGCAAGCTATTCGTGAAAAATGGAATTTCGAACGTGGGCAAATAGACCAGATTAAAAAAATAAAATCAGAAATAGAACAACTTAAAAACGACATCTCAATTGCAGAACGCGAAGCCCAATATGAAAAAGCAGCGAAATTAAAATATGGACAACTACCAGAACAAGAAAATAAAT
>JAYUQO010000129.1:0-12240 GCA_043756765.1 Bdellovibrio sp.
CATAACAGACATTATTTTTGCGATATTTTGAATCATTAGCTCTCTCCTTAAAATTAAATTCATATCTAGATTGACACTGGCCGAATGGCTTGTCAGCATATTTTAATGAAGAAATTTTTTAATTTTTTAACACCTTTACTTATATCTCTATCTGTTAGTTTCCAATCTGCCTATGCTCAAACAGTTGTGATCAACACCGTTTTAAACGAAGAAAAAAATAATCACGACATTACACCAACTAAAGCAACAAATTTAACTTATGAAACCGAAGAATTTACACTGCTGCCAGCGGCCTCTGGCCTAAGAAAAAGGAAAGTTTTTGCTTTGGTGCACGTGAAATTTTATTTTGCTGAACTTTTAGCAGCACAGCCACAAAAGCTGATTAAAATCGAAACTGAAATTCTGTCTTCATTAAAAAATTCTCAGCCTGTAGAAATGAAGCTGACTTTAATTCGCGATGTTCCAAACAATCAGATTATTGACTATTTTACAGAAGCTTTTAAAGCTAATGAAATCACTGAGACTAACTATTCACCAGCAGTTAAACAGTTTTTTGAAGAATTAAAGACTCTTAAACAGCTTAATAAAAATGATGTTTTCTCATTTATTGGTCTGTGGAAAAAAGATAAAACTATTTTAATACTGCAGTTTCCTGATAAAACCACAAAGACTATCGAGGGCGATCTTCAGTTCTTGAATCAAATATATTCTATTTGGCTAGGCGAACCAGCCGATGATAAAATAAAAGCTCTTAAAAAAGATCTTCTAAAAAACTAGTTAGTACCCCGCATTTAATTTCGGACACTTAATCTTTAAAAATTGCTTAAGTGCATAATCAGTCATTTTAAAATAAACTTCCCCGCTGGAATCTTTATTAAATAATTCACTGACCTTGACTGCACAACTTTGACCATTGGCATCTGTAAATACACCGCGTGTCTTGGGCTGACTTGACGGGGCACGACCCTTAATAAATGGTAATTCGTAGATCAAACCCGTCAGAGGTTTAATTCGAACTCCCCCTTGGTTATCTGGTCTAACTTCTGGATCAATTAGAATTTTTGCATGGCTAATGGAATTAATTAACCCCGAACGCGCATTAATTAGAATGTTAAAGTAATGATTCGTTTGAATACTTAAAAATTCATTTTTTTCAGTTTTAACCCATTCAAAAAATTGATTTTTGTTAAGTCTTGGAAAAAAATAAAATTCTTTAGCTCCTGTGACTTCATTTTCATCAGGGCCTTCACCAAAAGAATTAAAAACCAATAACGATCCCTTACTTGAAAAGACGTAGCTTCGGTAAATTAAATCTATATAGGCATTCCGTGGTAATACCGATAATAAACAAAAATCATCCCTAGTTTTAAGCTGTTGCACTTGAATTTGTTCTTTTGACTGATACAAATCTATGCACTCAACCGAAAGCGCTGTCTGAAGACTTAAAATGATTAAAAGAAAAGAGATTTTATTTAGCACGCAATCAGGCTACACGAATGACAAGCCAGAATGAAAGACTTTCCGAGGCGCATTAAGTTTAATTTGTTGCTCACATAAGCGCTACGAACGTAATCTATTCGTCTATGGAAATAGTTGTTATTCTCATTTGTCTGGCTTTCAATGCAATTTTATCCTGCATTGAAATGGCCTTTGTCACAGTATCACGCCCTCAACTGAAACAACTCGCAGAAAAAGGTCATAAACCAGCCCAGCGGGTCCTCAGTTTAAAATCAAATCCAGAACGTGTTCTTTCTGTTCTGCAAATCGGGATTACACTTGTGGGCGCGGTCTCGGCCGCCGTCAGCGGTGCTGGTGCTGAAGAATACTTAAGCCCATTGTATATGAATATTTTTTCTGTTTCTGAAGAGATTTCAGAAGCCCTTGCTATTGCTACTGTTGTTTTACCACTTACTTACTTCAGTGTTGTGATTGGCGAACTTGTTCCTAAGTCATTGGCACTTAAGTTTCCTTTGCGTTTTTCCATGGCTGGCGGAGTACTACTGATTTTTTTAGACCGCTTATTTGCACCTATTGTTTGGGCGTTGGAAATATCGACACAAGTCATTGCAAAAATTTTATTTAAAAGACTTAAAAATGAAGCCTACACTGAATCAGGCCATGATTTAAATTTAGATAATTTGACTGATGCCCACAAACAGTATGTCTTTAATTTGATCAATGTGGATAAAAGAAAAGTTAAAGATGTTATGGTCGACTGGTCAAGTGTCACAAAGATCAATTATACGGATCATTACACTGTGGTTTTATCTAAAATTAAAGATTCTCGTCACACGCGCATTCCTGTGATTCAAAACGACGAAGTTATTGGTTTATTACATGCTAAAGAGTTTGTCTCGGAAACAGAAGTAGTTAAACTTGATTGGACGACATTGATTCGCCGAGTTCTTGTTTTTAACCCTCACGAACCTATTTTAAATGCACTTAAAAAGCTGCAGCAAAACAAGTCACATTTGGCCATTATTACTTATGGTGAAAAATCAATAGATAAAATATTGGGCATTGTGACGCTAGAGGATATTTTTGAAGAAGTTGTCGGCGAAATTTACGACGAGGACGATAACCCTAGAACGCTATTGTCGACTAATTCTCGTATACGCACTATGTCTATTCAAAAAAAATAATTTATTTTATATACAGCATACATTCTTCACCTATGATTAAGACACACAGCAAGTTTTAAACATCAGTCAAAGGATGACTCAATGAAATCACTTCAAGCTTTAATTCTTACGCTAACAGCTACCTTGTCTTTTTTAACTTCAGTAGCTGCAAATGCAGAAACTCAACCAAATAATTATCTTCCTTTTTTAACAACAGGTAAAAAATCAGTTTTAGCTGATGTGCAAATTCTTAAAAAAGCTCAAATCCACATTTTAAAAACAGATATCTCAGGCCAAGTCGGGTACGCCGTTGTTAGTAATATCGAAGAATTCAAAATTTCAAAAATTGCCCACCAATTTGGACGCTGTGGAAACTATGAATACTTAGCTAACAAGGAATTATCTCAAGAAAAAGTTTATCAAGAGCTTCAATTAGTGAACACAGCCAGAGCGCAACAAGTTACTTTATATAAGCCATTTAACATTGTAAAATCAGATCGTATTGAACAAGCAATCAATGAATTACAAGCTGATAACATTAAACAAACTGTTTTATGGCTTTCTAGCTACCCGACTAGGTTCAATAAAGGTCAATCTCCGAACGAACATATCCAACCATTTATTGATCGTCTTAAAGTTTTAGCTCAAAATTATTCTCATCCTTTTGAAGTGACACAAGTTGCACACACTTCAACAAAGCAAAAATCTGTTAAATTTTCTTTAACAGGCAAAACACAACCCAGTGAAGTTATTGTTCTTGGCGGGCATCTGGATTCAATCAATGGTTGGTTCGGAACAGGTCGCGCACCAGGTGCTGATGATAATGCTTCAGGATCTGCATCGCTTGTTGAAGCATTACGTGTATTTTTAGCACATAATATTCAGCCTGAACGCACTGTTGAATTCTACTGGTATGCGGGCGAAGAATCAGGACTACTGGGTTCTGCAGAAATCGCACAAGCCGCAAAAAAAGAAAATAAAAACATTAAAGCTGTTTTACAGTTAGATATGACTTTGTTTCCAGGTAACGGTGCAAATACAATTGCAAGCATGTCAGATTTTACTGCGCCTTGGCTTCGTGATTACATGAATCAAGTCAATAAAACGTATTTAAATATTACAGTGCTTGATGATAAATGCGGTTACGGGTGCAGCGACCATGCTTCTTGGCATCGTCAAGGTTTTGCGACTTTATTCCCAACTGAAGCTACTTTTAATTCTGTGTTTCAACAAATTCACACTGATAAAGATGTTGTTTCTTCAGTGATGAGCTTTGACCATGCATTAATATTTTCGAAAATCGCCTTAATATACGCAATGGATTTAAGTCAACAAAGTTTGTTTTAGTTGGTTTAGTTAGTTAAGTTTTTTTAGCAAGTGAGATTTTATGCGTCAGTTTCAGTTTGTTACAGCAGTTTTATTCATCGGTTTAATGAAATCCAATTTGGGGCAAGCCTCAGTCGTCAACCCTATTGGTGATCATTTAGTCAGTTCACAAACTGTATCAGAAACCATTATCTGTAAAAATTCACGCAACAAACCAGAAAACATGAATAAACCCATAGTGATTATGATTTCAATCGATGGTTTTAGAGCAGACTATATGCAAAAAATAAAACCACCTTTTTTAAATCAGCTTTCGAAAATAGGCTCTTATGCCCCAACGATGCGTCCTAGTTTTCCAACTCATACATTTCCAAATCATTATACATTGGTCACAGGTCGTGTTCCTGGTACACACGGCATAGTCAGCAATAAGTTTTTTGATAAAAAACGAAATGAATTTTATAACTTCTTGGAACCTAAAAGTTCAAACGACGGATCATGGTACTCAGGTGAGCCGTTATGGAATGTGACTGAACGAAATGGAATGATCGCTCATTCATTTCACTGGGTTGGATCAGAAGCTAACATTAATAATATGACTCCGACTTGTTACACGGTGTTTGATGGAAACATCACACCTGCGCAAAAAGTCAGTACTGTTATAGATTGGTTAAAGTTGCCTGCTGAAAAAATTCCCCACTTTATCACTTTGTATTTTTCGAATGTTGATTCAGCCGGACACAAATATGGTCCTGATTCACAAGAAGTTAAGTCTTCTTTAATTGAAATTGATCAACAGATTGAACGTCTGTGGAAACACGCTCGTTCAAAAAAGAATAATAATGTTAATTTCGTAATCGTTTCTGATCACGGCATGAAACAGCTTGATCCAAACAATGTTATTTATTTAAGCCAGTACACAAATGTTGATGAATTCACTGTTGGCGAACGCGGTGCTGTAGCTATGCTCTATTCAAATGACACAGCTAAAATTCAGCGGGCTTATTTAGATCTGAAAAAAAATGAATTTCATTACAAAGTTTATTTAAAAGAAAACTTACCCCCAGATTACAAACTGACTCATCCAGACCGCGTAGGTGACATTGTTGTAGTTGGTGATATTGGTTATTACATTATTGATCGATCATTTACTGACAAGCCCAGCCTGAATGCTGCGACTCATGGCTGGTCTTATATACACAATGAAATGAAAGCTTTATTTGTTGCCGAAGGTCCGCAAATCGCCAAGAAAAAACTAATTCCTGAATTTCAAAATATTGATGTATACCCGTTTGTCATGAACATTTTAGGTATGACAACAACAGTCCCGTTTGACGGAAATTCAAAAACCTTACGACCTTACATTGTGAAAAAGAGAAAATAAAAAATTGTTAGATCGTTAATACTTTACTCATCAATTGTAAGGTTTTAATAGTTTCTACTTTAACTTGCTCAATGGCTTTAAAATCCACTAACGTTTGCCTATGGGCAATCGGATTTCTGATGTCTTGCAGCCATATTAGTTTTTTAGCTAATTCAACAACATCTGATTCTGAAACTTCGTTTAGAATCAGCGCTTTATTTGTTAATTTGTTTTTACTGGCAAACAATAGCAAAACCACAGCCCAGGCGCGCAGACCGTCAAGAATTTTAAAATGTTCATTCACTATTTTACCATTCATAAAACCCTTAGCGACTAGGCCCATTTTATGCAGTGGTAAACTTTGTTGATTGAAATGTTTTTGTAGCTGGGTCATCTGCATCACTTTATCAAATTGAGGGTAATCTTCGTGCAAACTTAAACTATGAATTAGATTTTGAAATTCATTCATTTTAGTTTCAATTTTAGGAAATAATATTTTTCGACCTAATTGTTTTTCTAAAATTAAATCTATGGCTTTTGTGTAGCCTAATATAATGCTGGACTTATCGACGAAACGATCAAATAGATCTGGATGCCGCAAAGGAACTTCAGCTGATCTTAAAGCAGATTTTGATGTTTCATCATAGTTTTTATAGGCAGGAATCAATTTTTCAAAATCTTGGTCAATTGCTATAAGATCTACATCGCTTGGGAAAACTTGTGTTTTTAAAAAACTTTGCGAATGTGTTTTTAATTTATCTGTAAAATTTTGCATAATATCAATCTGTTCATTGTAATTATTGTTTTGCATAACTAACTGCAAAGCTTTTTCAGCCTGCAAATAAAAATAATCTGAATCATTATCTGGTGGCACAAATGTACGTATCACTTTATCAACAATGTCTTCATTCAAGGCCTGTTCAATATAAAAATCGATCGCTTTTCTTTTTGCCCGAATGCCTGTCATCGATAGCAGTACATCCAAACATCGTCCAGCTAGGGATTCAGAATCAGACTTTAAAAACTGGCTGACTTGATCAGTTAAAGCTTCGTCATTAAAACTTTTAATCGCAAACAAAGCATTCAATTGTACCACTTGATGTTTGCTTTGCAATTGATTTAGCGCTAAATTTTTATACTTTAATAGATTATTCTGTGTCGCTAATTTCAAAATCAGAATTTGTATTTCGGCATCACTATTGGCTTTTAATAATTCAATGACTTCTTCAACTTTTTTTTGTTCAGTCTGAATATCTTGCGACAACAATGCTTTTAAGTAACTTTGACTGTTTATAACGACGTCTTTTTCGGATAATGATAATATAAATTTTAAGTGCTCTGTTGACCTATAGGACTGCGCATAGATCAGTACATCTTTTGTTAAATCTGCTTTTGATTTTTCATCAACAGATAAAAAATACTGATGAATTTTTTTAGAATTCACTTTTAACTGGGCCAGTGCACGAACAGATCTAGATCTTACTTCGACAGATTCTTTATTGGCTCCGATAAAGTGATCAATAAAGAATTTTTCTAAGATCTTAACCTGAGTTTCAATTTTTTTTCTATTTGGCAATGACACGAGTGCTTTTTGACAAAATAAGTTAATTTTGTTCATTTTTGCAGTCTCATCAAGTTTTTGAAAGTTATCTAAATTGTGCTCATCATTTTCAGACTGAATAAAATCTTTAATAAATGATTCTGGGAACCATTTTTCTTTATTTTTGAAATCTAGCGCCTTATAAAGCTGAATTTTCTTCTGATGATCCAAGTTTTCAAAAACCAATTGAATACTTTCTTTAACATCGTCTGCACTAAAAGCATTTAATTCATACATCAGTGCTGGATGAAAAATTTTATTTTCTATCATTTTATTTAAGTAATCTTCTAGCTTCCACTGCGCTCTGAATAAACACTGATTTTTAACCGACCCAAAAACTTGGTATTCAAAAGAATCTTTATTGAAATAAGTTTCTAGCTGTTCAAATACTTTTTGATCTCTGGTGATTTTTCCCAGACTGACTATTGCGCTTAAAGCCAAATCACGGTGCATTTTATTTTGTGCTACCTGCATTAAACTAGGCACTGATTGATGGGCCTTAAGTTCACCTAATGTTAAAATAATATTCTTAGCTAACAAAGTGGATTGATTTTTTAACGCTGAATCTAAATCAGTCATCAATTCGTTCAATAATGCTCTATGAGAAATTTGCCCTAAGGCTAAAGCGCATGCAGGCTTAAGATTTTCTTTACAGTTTAAATACATTTCTGCAATAAAAAGTGCCGCCCATGTATTTTTTGTTTCGCTTAAAGCGTAGATAGCGGCTTCCGCCATTGGGTAGTCTTTTTCTTGAAGTGCAACTTGATACAGAAATTCTAACCCCCGCTGATCAATAAAATAGGGTAGCACTTTAAGAACTTGAAATTGTGTTTCTCTCCAGCCGCATTCATTAAAAATATGAATCAGTTCGCGCATCGAATCTGTATTTTTAAACAGGGCTAATTGTTCGATGGCTTTGTTACGTTCATCTTTTTTTAACGAATGATATTTTGATCGTATTTGTGATCTTACTTCAGTTGTGTTTTGAGCTGTCGACATAGATGACTTATCGGAAATTCAGTCTGACTCATTAAGTAATCAATGATCCGACCTAAGCCCTGTGACTTTAGCCTAACTTAAGTCGGGTTGCTAAAAAGAACTTAAAACTTCGTCTTAGTCCCTATTATCATATTATATAGACCTGTAATGGAGAGTATAAACATGATTAATTTACATTTTAGAAACCTTTTGGTTCTACTGATTACCACATCTTGTTTAAGCGCACGCGCCGATTTTTTTATTTTCGAACCTGGGATCGGTCAAAAAGATGAAACTTTAAAATTAACTGATATTACAGCACAAGAAACTAAATTGAAATTAAAGGGCCTTGTGACCACATTAAAGCTTGGGATCAGAAGTCCTTCTGGCGTTAGCCTTGTTTTAGCCGGTGAATATTCGAAAGGCCAAGCCGATATGGATCCAGCTCCTGTTGAGAAACCTGATTTTAGTCATTTAATTGCAGGTTTTCAAGTTGGTGTACAAGCTATGGGTGCAATGAAAATTTATTTAGGCTATGCCCCACATAACCAACTTGAACTTAAAGACGCTGGTGCTTTTTCTGGTTTTAAATTATCCGGAAACACTTACCAAGCCGGATTGATATTCTACCCGTTTAAGTTTTTAGGTCTCGGCGCCCAATACAATGTACATCAATACAAAGAAGTCACAGGCAGTCAGTTTAATTCAGGAAAAGATGTGAAAACTTACTTTGATAAAATAGATTCTCAAGATCTCAGCTTTCTCTTAGCAATCGAAATCTAACAATTTTAAATCTACATACTTTTAAAAAACAAAAAGCCAAGTGATAAACTTGGCTTTTTGTTTTTTAAAAGATTTATGAGTCTTTAAAATTAGTCTTGGATTGCTGAGATCGCCATTTGAACAGCTTTATCAGCTTGAACCATACCAGCACCTGTTTGATTTTGATCATTAGGTAAAACTGCTACTGCTGTCTTAGATAAAATCATTCGCACTTGTTCTGGAGTTAATTTTTTATTAGCTGATTTCATTAATGCCACAACGCCAGCAACATGTGGTGTTGCCATTGATGTTCCGTCAAATGATGCATAATCAGAAGCTGTTGTTAAAACTTCAGCGCCAACTTTTGCGCCTTGAGAAATTTGATCAACAAGACCTAAACCAACTGTTTTTTCAATCATGATCACAGGCACTGTCACATCAGCGCCATCTGAAGCCACACCTTGCATTAAACCATCAGTGTTATTGTAAATTACAACACCAGTCGCTTTTGCTTTTAATGCATTTTTAACTTTATCAACAAAAGTAATTTCACCACGGCTGATTAATGCAAATTTACCTTCTAAATTAAGACCAGCAAAGTCTTCAGGTTTACCTAAACCTGCGGGAACTAATTCACCAACTTGCAAAGTCGTGAATAAACTTGTTCCAGAAAATGCAGCTGACTTAACGCTTGATTTATTACCGTTAACTACGATTTCAACAACTGATTCACGACCTGAACCTTGTGGCACAGAAGAAATAACTGCGGCACCCGGAGCAACGATATCTAATTGTGGACCCCATTGAGAAAATGATGTTTTTTTGATTGATGAGTCAACTGCACCAACTGCAATCACAGTTGCGTAAGCAGCAGGAAAACTGACTTTACCTGTGCCGTCATTACCAGAAGCAGCAATAACTGAAACTCCTGCTTTTTCTGCGTTAGCAATAGCATTTTTTTCTGCAGACGTAGAAAGTGGTCCACCTAAAGACATTGTGATCACATCAACTTTTGAATCAATACCCCAGTTGATGCCTTCAGCAACAGCGATATTACTGCAACCTAATTCACCGCAAACACGGCCCATTAAAATTTTAGTTAGCGGAGCAACACCAGTAAAACCAGTTTGTTCGTTATAAGAAGCAGCAACTGTACCTGCAACATGAGTTCCATGACCTTCTTTATCGATGAAATCTTCAGGATTTAAACCAGTATCACTTTCAAAAAAGTTACGACCTTTTTCAAAGTTTTTTGCTAATGCTGGATGTTGTGGATCAATCCCAGTATCTAAAACAAGAACTCTGGCTTGCGCACCAGCTTTTGCACTTGCCCAAGCTTGAGGAGCATTGACAGCTTTAATACCCCAAGGAGTCGCTGCACCTTCAACAAAAGAAGGAATGTTGTCCCCTGCTGATGGAGCATCATCGCCTTTGCTATATCTTCTCTTTTTTGTTCTCTCATTGTCGTTGATAGATAATTTAAAACCACTCATTGGTTTTGGAAGAGGTCTGAAAACTTCTTCTTCAACTGTCGCTACTTCAGGGTGATTCATTAAAGACATAGCCGCATCAGCTTGATCTGCTTTAATAACCATTGAATTAACGTTGTTAAGAGATCTTTCGAATTCAACACCTGAGTTATTTTCAAGCTGCATATAACTGTTCATTGCTTTTAAACCCTGTTGGCTTTTGTAAACAACGATGTAACGTTTTGCGAACGCCGTTTGTGATAACGCGATGATTGATACTAAGCTAATCAAAAACTTGCTGTAATTTGTTCTCATGTATTCCTCTTTCTTGAGTTAACGGACACTGATGCTGTTCTATAGAAAAGATATGAACCCAGTTTGGAACCGGATGCAAAAAAAATATAAGTTCTAATGGAAATTATTTGATTTGAGCAAAAATCTTAAATTACCTGAAATTTGGCAAAGTTCCAAATTGGCACTAAATCAAAAATATCGGCAAAAGAACACCGAACATTAATGACACCACTTTTTACTATAAGAAAAACTTATGCATGGTTTAATTGTTAAGCTTTTATCAAGACTAAGTGCGTTACTACTTAATGAACTCACTGTGTAGTTTGTTGATCGCTTGTTCGCCTAATGACTGTGAAACTAAAAAGCAAAAGTTATGTTTACTGGCACCAAGGCAAATCATTCGCACATTAATGTCTTCAATAGCTGAAAATATTTTTTTAGCTAAGCCTGGCGTGTGATTAATATTGTTTCCAATGAGTGACACCAAACTAAGACCCTCTTCTATTTTTACATCAGCAAAAACTTCTAAGTCAGAAACTAACTTTGCATGAGCCTTAATCGATCCATCAATTGTTACTGACACACAGATTTCAGATGTGGTGATCGCATCAATTGAAACTTCTTGCTCATTAAAGACTTTAAATATTTTATATAAAAAACCATGAGTCTGTAACATTTCAGGAGTCGATATCGTAATCAGCGTCTGATTTTTACGTAAAGCCAACGCACGAATTAATGGTTTTGATTCAACATCTTTTCTAACCCATGTGCCTTCAGTTTGTGAATTAAAACTTGATCCCACAAAAACAGGAATATTTTTTCTCATGGCGGGTTCTACTGTAGCGGGATGTAAAACTTTTGCGCCGAAGATTGCCATCTCTGAGGCTTCTGTAAATGAAATTTCTTTAATAGATCTAGCTTCAGCAGTAATTCGTGGATCAGTTGTTGCTATACCTGGAACATCTGTCCAAATTTCTAACGCTGTCGCATTTAGTCCTTCAGCAAAAAGTGCAGCCGAATAATCACTACCACCACGCCCTAGTGTTGTTGTGTGGCCAGATGCTGTTGCACCTATAAAGCCCTGGGTCACGATAATGTTTTTATCCACTGAATATTTATTTAAAATTAAATTCACACATTTTTTTTCAATTTCAGAAATATTCGGTCTGGCCTTTCCAAATTGATCATTAGTCGCAATTACAGTCCGTGCATCTAGCAAAATAATATTTTTTCCAGATGAAACTTTTTTCATCGCCTGCGAAAATAGTAACGATGAAAGTCTTTCACCTAAACTTAATAATAAATCATGAGCTTTCGGTGAACACTCTTTCAATAAAAACATCCCACGAAGAATCGAATTTAATTCATCAAACAATTTAACAAAATCCGTATCTGTAATCGGAAATCCAAGTTCTTTAGCGATTGATTTGTGATGTTCGCAAAGCAGTTCGATTTTAGATTTGCACTGTTCCCACTGGCTAGATTCTGCAAGTTGCGCTAGTTCAATCAATTGATTAGTTGTGCCTGATGTCGCCGATACACACACTAAATATGAATTTTGTTTAACTGATAATTCTGCGGATCGCAGCATACACGTCGCATCGCCCATCGAAGTGCCACCAAATTTTGAAACAATCATAGAATTCCTTTTGATTACTGAAAAAACTACTCGATTTAAATAGTTCAATCAACATCCGTTTTTAAAAAGACATATCCGTATCTCAACTGCACTTTATTACGACTCCAGCCTGCATCCAAAACTGCAACAGCTAAAATGAAAAGAAACATATATCAAAACAGACAAAACTTGACTTAATCTGATATTAA
>JAYUQO010000130.1:0-4235 GCA_043756765.1 Bdellovibrio sp.
ATGAAGTCATCAAAGTGATGAAATCAAATAATGAAAAAGCATTTACAGTTTTAAAAGCAATACTAAAAACGAATGAAATCTACAAAGGTAGCTTAGCGTATGAGGGCGGATTAAAATCAGGATTATTTATGTCGCCTGATGCCATCCCAGAAAGCAAAAAAGCTTGGGTTCAACTGTTACAAAGAAGTTAAATTTTACAGTTTATTATTCTGGATTTTGTGTATTATACAAAATAAGATCATCAATAATGCTTTCAATGCGTGATTTTTGATTTTCAGTCACAAGAATCAAAGACATTCCCATCAATGCATTGCCGGTTTTACCAATGGCAAAAAATCTGACTTCTGCATCACAAACAACTTCTGCCCGTTTATAAATTTGGAACTGGATGCGAGCAGTTTTTTCTTTTTGAAAACTAAATTTAGGCTCTTTAATTTCAAATTTAATACCGGATTTAGAAATATCTAAAACCCTAGCATCCATTTTGCCTTTTGTTTCTAAATCCCACACATTAGCTAATTGATTCCATTTCGGCGGAATCACGTACCTTGGTTCTTTTCTTCTTTTTAAATGAACAACTTTAATATTTTTACTGAAACAAATTTTATTTTGAAACTGTGTAAGTAGTGTTTTTACAAAATAAATTTCTGCACCGACTGAAAACTTAATTGTCGCGATACCTTTAGCTTCAGCAAGACGATCAAAATGTTCTGTGTCTAAAATAACTTTGGTGTCTATAAAACCACTGATAGTAGTTTTATAGGCTGTCGGATCATTTTCAGGCTTTACAACAAGATCAGTTTTTAACAAAAAACTTTGCTGAAGAACAACCAATGAATCTTTTTCATCAAGTTCTACTAAAAATTCTGGTGTTTGTGGCGCTGGAGTGTTCAACATACAACTTCCTGTTAGGACTTTAGAATAACAGGTTCCAACTTAACTTCAACATGAGCATAGACTTAAGGGCAGATTAAGACTGCGAAAGGTTTAAGATTTTGTTAAAAACTGTTAAAAAATAATGATCTAGCCATCGTATTGATGATTTATCTGATAGTCCCGTTTTTTGAGACTTTTGTAAGTAGCCAACATGACCACCATAGGGCACGAAAGTTTTATGAACAGTATCAGACCACTTAGAATTGGTGTAATGTTTAAAATCGATAAATGGGTCGTCTTGGCTGGTTAAAATAAATGTTGGCGTTTTAATTTGATGAAGATATTTTTTAGCACTGCACTGTTCGTAATAATCCTGAGCATTTTTAAACGAACACATCCTCGATGTAAATTTGTCATCAATTAAATATGTCGTCCCAAAAATGGGAAGGTTTTCACTAAACTCAAACTGGGCAATCATTTTTTTCAAAAGAAAATAAAAGCGAAGATCATAAATTTTATTTAAACCACTGTTTAATTTTAGACTAGCCGATTCTAAATCAATCGGGGCATTTACTGTAATTCCATAATCGGGTAAAACATCACCATATCTTTGACAAAGCATATTTAAAACCATACTGCCCCCCATTGAAAATCCGGACGCGATAATTTTATCATTCGGAAACTTCAATCGCACATATTGAATCACTGCTGAAGTGTCTTCTCCGCGACCTGAATGATAGGGCTTTTTCGCTTTACCATGCACTGATTCTGTTCCCCGCAAATCGACCATCACCACGCTGAATCCAATGTCGGCAGCAATCTTGGCTGTCCTTTGAATGTAATCAGATTTATGACTACCCGATAATCCATGAAATAAGCAGACTGTGTATGGTAGTTTACCGCGATAAATGTGTAATCCTAAGCTATCACCGTCAGAAAGTTTTAATTCATCTAATGTCGTTTGACGATCGAACTGAGGCGATAAAATCAAATGCGCTAACAAAGTCTGTGAATGACCTGTCATCCAATTAATGTAGGGCTTTATTGGCTTTAAATCTAATTTTATTTCATTAAAATTCATCACTACATTTCTACCAGATCCCTACCAAATCTCTAGGCGATCAGCTTCTGGCAAGAATAATTTATTTTTACTATTGCACGAAAACGCTTCGTAAAAACCTTTTTGATGTTTGACTTGTTCATTAATACGCGCGTAACCCAAACTATGTGGATCTGTTTTTAAAAGTTTTTCTTTTGTTTTTTCACGCATCTGTCCGCACCACAATCTAGCGTAGGCCACGAAAAATTTTTGTTTATCGCTAACTGCGCCTTCACCCTTAGGAAAAGCCGCATTGTACGCAAATGTCACACCGACTAGGTCAGCCACATTTTCACCTAATGTTAAACTGCCATTATGGCCAATTTTACTAAACTGATCAGATAGTTTTTGACCACGGGCCCTCAGCTTTTCAACGTCTTCATCGGTCATCCATTGCTTAAGTTTTCCGTTCACATCAAACTTTGATCCTTGATCGTCAATACCATGCCCTAATTCATGGGCGATCACTGTTCCCACGGCGCCTAAATTTTCGATCAGATCACCTTCGGAAACAAAAAATGGATACTGAAGAATTCCAATTGGCATTACAAATTTATTGATTGTTGGATCATAATAGGCATTAACTGTTAATGGCCCCATACCCCATGCCTGTTGATTCACACCTTCTCTTAATTTTTTATAAGTCATTTTCTGACCTAATTCAGATAATTTTTTAGCATTTTCATAGGGCTTTGTTGCACTATAACTTTGAATCGGTTTGAAATCCCATTCTTTCTCAGTATAGGGCTGAATCAATTGTAGTTTTGCCTTTTCAGTTTTTTCGATAGCGGCTTTGCGACTTTTTTCTGAAAGCCATTTATTATTTTTTAAACCTTGAATAATAGCTGCGCGCACTTTAGCCGCAGTATCTAACATTTTCTTTTTCGGAAAATTGGGGAACAGGCGCGGCATCATTTCTTGATCGAGTTCTAAACCAAATGAACCCATCACTGCATTTGTGCAACGCTCTTGACGGTCTGGCCTAACAGGTGATCCACCTAAATATTGAAAGCTGAAATCAAGTCGTTTTTTGTAAAGTTCAGGGTATGCGTCATCCATAAAGCTTCGTGCGCTTCTGAAAACATACATATCTTTTAAAGCTTGTAGATTTTCTTCTTTTTGCAATTCAGCTTGCGCGAAAACAAAACTTTCTGGCATAAAATCACGTACTAAAGTTTTTTTAGGAATGTAAGATTTAAATAGGCTTTGTAATTGAAAAGCAGAATTATCAGCTAAAAATTTATTGCGATCAACATAACGTGGTTGTGTCCATCTTTGTCTGAATTCCGCAGGATAAGGATAAGTCTTAATAAATCGTTTTTCAAAATTAACAACGGCTTCTGCGCGTTTTAAGTGATCAGATTTTTTTCCGTCAGGATAAATTGTATTTAAAAATTCTGCCATTAATTGAATATAGGCCTTTACCAGGTCTTTATTGTCGTAATAACTGTGTTCTGGTAAAAACATAAAATCAATATCAAAATAAATATCGTAGTCTGTTGGTTTATTAATATTAGGTGATAATCCAAAGCCTGAAAAAGACCATTTTTCATTAAATATATTTTCAACATTTAATTTAATAAAATCATCCATTGATTTGACTTTTTCAATATCTAATTTTAATTCATTCACTAAAAATTGTTCTTCAACGATAGCTTCTTTTTCATTCATACAAGCCATGTACCAATTTCTCATTTGCTCAGCCCGTTTTGGCAATTTTTTTTCATTTTCTATATTTTTAAAAAATGTTTTTTTCTTTTCTAAAATACGCTCGTCAGAATCATCAAATGCAAATGTGTGGGCACTTCGATCTTCACGTAATTTAAATGATTTTTCGACTGGCCCACAGACATACTGATGAAAATCATCACAGGGGCTAACTTTTGGATCTAAAGTGAATTCTCTTTTTTCAGGAATAGCAGTACCGTTTTCAGTTATGCTTGCAGCTGCACTGACAGTCGCTTTTGCCTCTTGTACATTCAATAAAAGACATAAAAAAATAGAGCAAATAATCCAATTGGCTGTTTTCATACGAATTGTCCCATCCTTAGGTTTTAAAACTCATTTATTTTGTCATTATTTAGCTCTTGCGTGAAGCTTTTTCTACACAGTCCATACAGAACAGTGACAGAGCCTGATTTTAGTTTCATAATACCCTAATCAACTTATGTTTATATAGGTTTTCTAGCCGGAGGTTACCAGTCTATGTCAGTGCCATTTATTGATCTTAAATCACAATATTTAGCTCTTAAAAATTCAA
>JAYUQO010000131.1:0-12172 GCA_043756765.1 Bdellovibrio sp.
AGAACCTAGCATCGTTCCCATATTTGCTAATGTTTCATAATCAAGTAAGGCGCGTTCAGATTCTTCAGCATTTAAAACCGGCGCTGATGATCCACCAGGGATAACGGCTTTTAATTTTTTACCGTTTTTAATTCCGCCACCAAGACCATAAATCATGTCTTTAAGTGGATACGCTAACGGAACTTCGTAATTGCCAGGTTTTACAATGTTTCCTGACAATGAAAATAATTTTGTGCCTGCAGATTTTTCTGTTCCGTATTTTCTGAATCCAGAAGCACCATCACGAAGAACATATTTTACAGCCGCCAGTGTTTCAACGTTGTTTACAATCGTTGGTTTTTTTAAATAACCTTGTACAGCAGGGAACGGTGGTTTTAATTTTGGTTGGCCTTTAAGTCCTTCTAGTGAAGAAATCATTCCTGTTTCTTCACCGCAAATGTAAGCTCCTGCACCACGATAAATATCCATATCGTGATCAAAGCCAGAACCTAAAATATTTTTTCCTAAATAACCAGCTTTGTAAGCCTCTTGAATAGCAATTTCTAAGGTGTTAATAGAATCATCATATTCGCCACGAACATAGATATAAGATTTTTTAGAACTGATCGCGAAAGCTGAAATAATCATACCTTCCACTAACTGATGAGGTGCTTTTTCCATCATCATGCGATCTTTGAAAGTTCCTGGTTCGCCTTCATCAGCATTACATAGTAAATATCTTGGTTCATTATTTTTGGGTAAAAATCCCCATTTCATACCAGTTGAAAAACCTGCGCCGCCGCGACCGCGAAGACCTGAAGTTTTAACTTCATCGATGATCGCTTGCGGTTGCATTTTAATCGCTTTTTCTAATTGTTTATAGCCACCATTTTTTTTGTAGCCATCAATATTTTTGAATTCTGGTAAATGATAAAATTCTGTAAGGTATTTGACTTCACTCATTCAATTATCCTTTTAAACCGCGAATAACATGCATCGCTGATTCATGAGTTAAATTTTCATAGTATCTATCACCAATTTGCATCATGGGCGCTGTGCCGCATGAACCTAAACATTCAACTTCTGTCACCGTGAATTTTCCGTCTTTAGTTTTTTCACCTAAGTGCACACCTAATTCAGAACAAATATGTTCAGATAATTCTTTAGCTCCGTTCAACATGCACGATAAAGTTCTGCAAACTTGCACATGATGAGAACCAATTGGTTCTTTGTTGTACATTGTGTAAAACGTGCAAACTTCATTGATGTTAGCCTCGGGCAGCTCCATTACGCGCGACAGTTCATTAATCACTTCAGGGCTGATAAAACCTTTATTTTCTTTTTGTGCGATATACAACGCAGGCAGAACTGCAGATTGTTTTGATTCATATCTTTTCATTTCACTTAAAACTTTTTGTTTACCTTCGCTTGATAATTGAAACATCATTTTACTCCTAGTCCAATTTCATTTCCTCGGCTGTCCGCCGACTATCTATCCAATTCGCCTGCGATAACATTCATACTAGCAACAGTTGCGATCGCATCCGCAAGCATTGCGCCTTTAACCACTGTGGGAAACGATTGGTAAATCGCAAAACACGGTGGACGAACTTTCAAACGGTATGGTGATGCAGATCCATCACTCACTAAATAAAATCCTAATTCGCCGTTGGCTGCTTCAGTCGCGTCGTAAATATCACCAACTGGCGGACGAAGACCTTTGATCACAAGCATAAAGTGATTCATCAAACCTTCAATGTTTCCGTAAACATCTTTTTTCTCTGGTAAGACAATATTTTTATCACGAATAGTAAAATCACCTGAAGGAACATTTTTACACGCTTGTCTGATAATTTTGATGGATTGGCGCATTTCTTCGATACGCACTTGGTAACGATCATAAATATCACCAGCTGTTCCAACCGGAATATCAAAATCATAATTTTCATAACCGTAATACGGAGTCGCACGACGTAAATCTAAATTCACACCAGTTGCCCGTAATAACGGCCCTGTGTATCCCCAATCAACTGCATCTTGTGCACTGACAGGACAAACATCCTTTGTTCTTTTAATAAAAATTTTGTTTCCGAGCATTAATTTAGAAATTTCATCAATGCCGTCGCTCATTTCATCACAAAATTTCAAAACATCATTAAACCAACCATCTGGTGCATCTTGAGCCATCCCCCCGATGCGTGTCATTGAAACTGTTAAACGGGCTCCGCATAGTTTTTCAAATAAATTGTAAACTTTTTCACGGTACGTAAACAAATGGAAGAACGCTGTTAGCGCTCCAAGATCCACGCCACCGGTACCAACGGCAACAACATGATCTATCACTCGTGATAGTTCACATAAAATCACACGCATTGTTTGTGCACGCGCTGGAACTTCAACTCCTAATAATTTTTCAACTGTTTTGCAATAACCCACATTATTCATGGGGGCTGAACAATAATTTAGACGATCAGTATAAGGAATCACTTGATTGTACGGATGAGTTTCCGCCATTTTTTCAAAGCAACGATGTAAATAACCGATTTCACAATTAGCCCGTACAACTGTTTCACCGTCAAGTTCAGCCATAACACGTAAAGTTCCGTGCATCGCTGGATGTGACGGTCCGATATTTATTGGTACATATCGTGAATCTAAAACATCACCGCTTTGTTCAGGTGTATTGTTAAAATGAATAGGAATTACTGAATTACAATGCTGTTGTTGATCCGCTTCGTAATCTTTACGTAAAGGATGACCCACAAATTGATGATGAGTTAAAATTTTTCTTAGATTAGGATGACCCGCAAAACGAATTCCGAACATATCGAATGCTTCACGTTCAAACCAGTCAGCGCCCTTCCAAATCGTAACTGCAGTGGCAACTGATTCATCAATTCCCACCTGAGTTTTTACACGTAAACGACGTGAATCTATTGAACCAAATAAATGATAAACAACATCGAAGCGTTTTTCGCGTGTTGGATAGTCGACTCCGCAGACGTCCATTAAAAAATCAAAACCTGCGTACTCTTTTAAAAATCGTAGCAATGCTGATACTGATTCTTTCGGTGATTCGATCACATGATCACCAACAGGTGATGTGGACATTTTGTAAATATCACCTAATTTATTTTTAATCTCAGATTGTAATATGGTAAATTGATGATTCATTACTAAACTCATAATCGTGCTCCAGTTCTTGATGACGGCAGCGAATATTTAACTGGTTCAGTCAATGATTGTGGAACAGTTTGTCCGTTAATTTCATAAGGCGACTGCCAGTTGTCTCTCCATGGACGCGGAGCTCTGTCTTTAATCATTTTTTGTAAAGTCATAACACCATCTAAAACAGCTTCTGGCGTTGGTGGACAACCTGGCACATAAACATCAACAGGGATTACTTTATCGCAACCTTGCAACACATGATACGCGCGGTAAAATCCACCAGAACTTGCACAAGCTCCCATTGAAAGAACATATTTTGGTTCTAACATTTGTTGATAAATACGAACTAATATTGGTGCCATTTTTTCTGTGATTGTTCCAGCAACTAAAAGTAAATCCGCTTGACGAGGAGAAAACCTGACAACTTCCGCACCGAATCTTGCTAAGTCATATTTCGGACCCATCACTGACATTAATTCAATTCCGCAACATGCGGTTCCGTAAGGTAAAGGCCACAAAGCATTTCTTTGTCCCCAAGCTGCGATCGCATCAAGTTTTGTTGTGAACGCAAACGAACGCGACATTTCATCTAAAGATTTATCAGATACAGATGACATAGCGTAATCTCCATTCTCAATACGTAATCATTTCTATGACGACTCAATCATTACAAAAATCATAAGTGATGACAACGACATAACTCATGGCTTCCAAAGTCGAAAAAGTTCAGAATAAAATACTGCTTAGGCTTTAGGCTAGTGTAAAAAGTGTGATAAATAACACAAAAAATCTCATAAATGTCACACTGAAAATTTCATCCACAGACCAATGTTGAGACACGTTTATCGTTAAAGACCTGTTTTTTGGCTATTATCAGATGAATGATTTGCTAATGATTGGCCAATGATACAATAGGTTATGGCCCAAAAAATGGCCTCTATACTGAGCCTTACCTATTGCGAGCTTATTAAATTCGCTTTTATGATATTCATAATCGGCGGGACAGCGCATGCTCAAGAAGCTCCAGGTGAATTTGATAATTTTTTTAGTCTAAGCCCACCTCCTCCATTTTTTCATAAAAAAGTACACAGATATAACTATGGTGTTTCAGTTTTAGGTGGCGAAGGTCAAATGGGAAATGGTTCTGATGATGCACCTTCACGCGACATGCAGTACACAACACTTCAGGGCTTTGCTGGTTTTCGTGTATCATACTTTCGATTTTCAATCGCTGCAGAAATTATGAAAGCTGCACAAGTTGATGATGCCTTAGAATTTTCGAATACAAATATTGGTGGCTACGGTCTTGGCTACGGACCTAAAATTGATTTTTATGACGGCAGATACAGTATTGGGTTTATTTACAAAGCGAGCAATACTTATACTTTGGATAAAAAAGATATAAATGGCGACAGCCAAAAGTATAAAGCTAATTCCGGATTTAATTTTCAGGTCAGCAGGCGGATTACGCCCAGATATGGAATTATTATAGACTACGCCCAAGAAACATTTAACGACAGTTTACCCACAAGAAGCATTAAATGGGACCGCATCAGCATAGGTTTGATAATTAGTAATTTTGACAAAAAACCATTTCCAGTAAAGTATTAAGGAGGGCGAAAATGAAAACAAAGTTTTTTTATCTTTATTTAATTTTTATTCTTTCTGCGGCGACATCTTGTCAGTCAACCGGAATAGGGTCTAATCGTCGACTCTTTAAAGGTTTTAGTTTTAAACCTCGGCCAGCCTCTAGTTCTACAGCAAAAAATAATCCTTACAGTGCGGGATTTTTACTTTTAGGCGGACAAGGTAATATGGGTAATGGTTTAATCGATGCCCCAAATCGTGATATGAATCACATGCCTGTGCAAATATTCTTTGGTTTTCGTTTTTCAAAATTTCGAATAGCACTAAACGCAGAATATTCTAAAGTCAGTCAGTCGACTGATCCGTTGGAAGTTGGCAATACAAATATTGCAGGGACTGGTTTAGCTTTTGGACCACGTTTAGATTATTATGATGGCAAACAAAGCTTCGGCGCTTTTTACCGCGCCAGTGACTCATACAGACTTGATCGACCAGATACGAATAATCAACAACACGAATACAAATCATCGAATGGAATTGGCATTCAGTACACACGAAGACTTGCAGGCAGGTTGGGTTTTGCAATTGATTACACGAAAGAAACCTTCACTGAAAGTTTAGACACTGAAAATATTAAATGGGACCGCATTAGCATCGGACTTATTTATTCAAACTTTGATAAACAACAAGGTCGCTGGGGAAGCTGGCGTTAGCCAGCCCCGTAGGGGCTAAAAACTAACTAGCCCCGTAAGCTTTGAAAGTAACAACAACTTTTTCGTTAGCAGCTGGAATACTATTTCCGTGAAACTTTAATACATATAAGGTTTGTCCAGATCCACCGACTTCAGTTTCTAGTGTCCATCCGTTAACGACATCTTCAACAACAGATTGACCGCCAACAGTCACTTGAATTGAAGCCTTATCAGGTCGTGATTTAAATCGGTAAGCTGTAATCTGATCAATAATTCGTGATCTAATATTAGTTACTGCCGAAGTTAAATCACCGCTACAGATCGAGCTTTTCACACCGTTTGATGCATCTACAAGGCGAATAAACTGTGTGCCAATAGAAACATGGCCGCCTAAAGCATCACAACTTTGGTTCGTAAGTATTCCAATGTAATTTGCTAACCATGCACGGGCACCAGAATCAAATTGTGGTTTTCTTGAATTTAAATAGTTCACAAAATCAGCTATATCAGGATTTCCGAATTCACTGCTTTGATCAACTTCATCAGAAATAAAAATGACAGACAATAAAGCTTCATCGCGAATAAAATCTGAACCTATTGAACCTAAATAATTTGTTGATGTGACGTGTCTCATGGCATCTAAACCACGCTCCAAATCTGAACCTGAATCACCAACAATAATTCGATTGGCCAATTGACCAATGTTACCCGCTGTCAAATATACAGGGCTACCAATCAGTTTGCGTGCATTGGGGTAGTTAGTTGCATTTGTTGACATGGTTGTTGTTGTCACAGCTACACGATAATCCATTCCTAAGTTATTTAGAGCTGAGATCATATCATTTACACGAGCTGATAATCTTTGTTGATATTGCAGCATTGAGTTTGAATTATCGACAACAAATAAAATATCAACTTTATTGTTGTAAAAAATAGCCCCTGAAAAGGCATCGTTTTGTTGTGGTAATGTAAAACTTGATGGCGTGTTCTCACAGCCAAAACACAAAAGCGCTAGAAGTAAAATTTTAATTACATTTTTCATTGGCTAACGTTTTTTACAAGCTCCTTAAGCTTATTAAACGAACTTATTACACTGAACTAGGCAGCTTTTTTAATAACCTTTTTCCCTGTGAATGTAGCAATCGATGATTTAGCAGCAGCAGCAATTTTAACAAATTGCACACCATAAATATTTCCTTTTTTACTGACTATTTTACAAATAGCATTAAACGATGGAACATCTTGTGCTGGTTTAAAATGTAAATAGATTTGCTGATTGACCTCAAGCTTACCTTCTTCAATCAAAAGCCCAGCGCCGCCTTCACTAATTTCTAGGCCAACGGTTTTATAAACTTTTTTCTTATCATGAACAATGGCTTGACCGTCATATTTTGCACGCGGGAATTTTCGACGATAAAAAACATTATTTTTATCAGCGGCTGGAGTTGATTTAATTTTTTCAAAAATGGATTTAACTTCTTGAACAGTAAATTCATTCACATCAGCTAAACGTTTCCATGAACTCATGCCTTCATGCCAGATAAAATCGTATTCATTTAAAGTTTTACCTTGAAGCATTTGAATCAATTCAACTTTAGAAAACGGGCCAAAATTATTGTTTTGCTTCAACACATACCAGATTCTTTTTTTCAAAGGATCAGTTTCTGTTGATTTAAGATTTGATTTAATAGGCGTTTCAAAACTTTTGTTAAATAAGTGGGTAAACGAAGCGTATTCCATCAATAAAACCCAGTCTTGCGACTTATCGTCATATATATAGTCATGCCAGTTCGCTTTCTGTTGTACGAGCTTCTCTTCAATCTCTTCGATTGTAAAAGGACCCTGTTGCTGACCGTGGCTGGCGATGTAGTAAGTCGACATAGTTTACCTCATTAACTAGATCTTTATCGGTAGTCGAGGCTGGGTCTTTAATTTATTTTAAACTGTCTATGTATTTGACAGTTCGGTTGATTTTTCAATAAGCCCTCTGAAACTGCGATGTAAGTGGAATTTTTTTTGACCTTTAACTATAATCCAGCTTATGCGAAATACACTTTTCAATAGCCTTACTGTGACCTTACTAATAAGTTTGAATCTAGGCTGTCACAAGTCAACTGTCGTTGAATCTAAGGTTATTACCATCCCGAAAATCGAACAGTACACAGCTAAAGAAAAAGAAATTATCTATGAAGAAACAATGGCTGACGGTCTTGTATCACCAGACTTTGTTCCAACAACATCAAAATCAGCTTCTAGTAAATGTGAAATTTTTAAAACTAAAATTCCTGAAAACTGGGTGCAAAATACAATCACTGTTCCAGAAGACTATTCAAATCCTGACAGCCAAAAAATAGAAATTTTTTACTATCACCGTCATTTAAAAAGCACTGACATTCCTGTCGCATTTTTTAACGGTGGCCCCTTCAGTAACAGCTGGGGATCTTCAACTTTATTATCCCAAGCTTTAAGTTTTTATAGCGAATGGGAAAATATTAATTTTATTTATATCGACCAACGCGGCACCGGCTGCTCGAGTAAGGCTCCAAGCGGAATCACAAAATCAGCCTTACAAAGGCAAAGTCTTTATGGGTCAAATGAAATCGTTTTGGATGCAGAAGAAGTTCGAAAAACAATTCTAGGTACTAAGCCTTGGAAGATTTTTGGTCAAAGCTACGGGGCACACATCGCCCACCGTTATTCGATACTGCGCCCTGAATCTGTGATTTCATTTCACGCCCATGGCAATGCCATCACAGCCACTGCTGAAGAGCGTTTTGAAATGCGTATCAAATCCCAACTGCGAGTTTTAAATTACTATCTTGAATCGTACCCAACTGATCAACATCGTTTGAAAGTTTTATTTAACACTTTAAACAAAGACTACTGTCTTTCGCAGAATGATTTTGCAGTTTGTGGTTATGAAATTTTAGAAACTTTTAACTCAGAAATGGGTTTCCTACGCAAATGGCCAGATATTCATAAATGGCTAGTGCTGCTTGTGCCAAAAGATAAAGTTGAAGAACTCGGTTTGAAAGATTTCGCTAAAAAGAATATTTTTATTACTCCGGATACATCTTTGCCGAATTCAATCAGTTCAGTCATTGGCTACGTTGACCGCGGCATTCAGCTACCTGATTTTAAATCCTGCAGCCAAGTCATTACTAAAATGAAATCTGAAAAACTTAACATCAGTGATTTTACAATTCACGAATGTCTTTCGGTTTTACAACGAGGACCGCAATCTCAACAAAAAATAAATTTAAGCTTTTTAAAACAAAAACTAATGACGATTCCACAGTTTAAAAAAAGCTTATTGGCACACCAAAAACCGTTCTACTTATATTCTGGCGAAAAAGACCCTTACACACCTAAAGAATATTTCAAACAAGAGGTTTCACAACTAGGATCATTAGTGAATTATACTCACTTTTTAGATTCCGGTCATGATGGTTACTACACTGAACCACAAGTATTTCAAGATATTCTGAAGTAATTGCTTTCACTATCAAAAAAACCACTATGATTCCAAGTCTTTCGATTGTACAATTCATGTCTATGTCAGGTCTTGAAAAAATCCTTATCGATCTTGCCCAAAATTCGCGCAATTTGTGCGTTTTTGATCTTGATTCAACTTTATTTAACGTAAGTCCACGCACGCAAAAAATACTTCATGAGTTTGCGGACATTCACCACCAGGATTTAAAGTCTATAGAGATAGAGGCTTCTGATTGGGGCCTTAAAGAACCGTTAATTAGACATGGTTACAGTCTTGAACAGCACACTGAAATTCATCAAAGCCTCAGAGATTTTTGGGTCGAACGTTTTTTTTCAAATGATTACATTCATTATGATGTGCCCTATACAGGTGCTGTCAATTTTGTTCAGAAATTATCAACTGAATCTAAAAATAATATTTATTATCTAAGTGGCCGTGATGTTTATCGTATGGAAAAAGGCACTTACGAAGTTCTTAAAAAATGGGGATTTCCAATTTCAGAAAATTCAGTTCAATTAAAACCCCACAGATCAATGGAAGATCATTTATTTAAAAGAGATTGGATTTTAGACCTGCAAAATAAAAATCCAGATAGCACAATTTACTTATTTGAAAATGAACCTGTAAATATTAATTTCATTGGCCTTACGACAAAAAATATTAAAATCGTTTATTTAGATACTACTCATTCAAGAAAAGAGCAGGTTAATATTCCTGTTATTAAGTTAAGTGACTTTAGAAAGGGTGTTTAGAAATGCTTTACCTCGTGGCCACACCAATTGGCGAATTGACTGAAATCACTATCCGGGCCTTAGAAATTCTTAAATCGGCCGATATTATTTTATGTGAATCAACTAAAGAGACGTCAAGGCTTTTAAAGCATCTTGATATTAAAGCGAAAAAATATGAAGTTTTAAATGAACACAGTACTTTAGATGATCTGAAAATGCTAGTTGGACTTTGTAAAAACCAAACTGTAGCTTTAGTTTCAGATTGCGGCACACCTGGGTTTTGCGATCCAGGAAATAATTTAATTTATTTTTGCAGGCAACAAAAAATTCCTGTTAAAACTATTTTAGGCGCATCGTCATTGATGGGACTTTTGTCGTTATCATCACAGAGACTGAATGAATTTATTTTTCGCGGGTTTTTACCAGCTGAAAATGAATCCAGAGAAAAAGAGTGGCTAAAAATAAAATCAGAAAAACGGGCCATTATTATCATGGATACCCCCTACCGCCTACGCAAAACCATTGATGAACTTCATCGTCACTTCCCAAGTCGGCAGGCATTGTTAGCTTTAAACTTATCACAAGAAGATGAACTAGTATTAGAAGGCAATCCCTCACACATTATTCAAAACTTAGACCGCGATAAAGCTGAGTTTATGTTGATGATTTATCCAGATACGGGAACAAATAAATCTAAATGAAAATAGTTCTTCCGATTGATTCTCATTTAGATCAGGTTCTAAAGCTTTTAAACTTACAAAAACCATTGATACTAACGGCTTCACCAGGCTCAGGGAAGACAACACGGTTCCCAGCTGGATTACTTGTGCAAAATCTAAAAAATAAAATTTCAAAAAAAATAATCGTCATTGTGCCTAAAAGAATTTCAGTTGTAGCTGCTGCTGATCGTATTGCCAATGAAAATAATTGGACTTTAGGTCATGAAGTTGGCTATCAAGTTAGATTTGAATGCTGCATGACCGATCAAACCAAACTTATTTTTATGACAGAGGGTTTATTTCTACAAAGACTGAATGATCCTGACTTTTGGCAGAACATAAACACTTTAATTCTTGATGAATTTCACGAACGGTCATCACAGATTGATCTGATATTAGGTTTAGCCTATGAAAAATATATTTTAGATGCAAATTTCAATTTAGTTATTATGTCGGCAACCCTTCATGTTGAAGAGCTTAAACATTATTTTGGTGATTGTCATAATTATAATATCGAACACAAACCCTACCCTTTAGAAATTATTTATCATGAAAAAACTCAGAAATTAAAATGTGATGATGATTTTCATAAAGACCTACTGCTAGTTTTGCAAACTGCATTTAAAAAAACGAAAAAAGACATTCTTATATTTTTACCAGGACTTGGTGAAATTCTTAAATTTAAAAAAACGATCGAAATTTTATTTCATACAGATACAGCTATTGAAATTCTACATGGGTCTGTTTCATTAGATGAACAAAAAAGAATTATCACAGCAAAAAATCACAGACGAATTATTTTAAGTACGAATGTGGCAGAATCATCAGTGACAGTTCAAGGTGTTGATTGCGTCATAGATTCTGGTTTAGAGAAGGTAAAAGATTTCGAAGCTAAAATCGGTTTTTCTGGTTTAAAAATAAGCCGTATATCACAGTTTTCTGCTATACAACGTGCAGGACGAGCGGCCCGTGAAAAAGACGGTCTATGTTTCAGATTCTGGCATACAGTTGATGAACGATCGATGAAAAAACAATCCGAACCTGACATTCTAAGTACAAATTTAATATATGAAATTCTTAAATTAAAACAGCTTGGAATCGACAGTATTAATTCGTTTTCATGGTTAAGCAAACCTTCGACATTTCAAATCAATACAGCCATTAGTAAACTTAAAAAATGGAACTTATTAGACGCCCACGAAAACTTAACTGATCTAGGACGAAAAATTAGTCGTTCTTCAGTTTCAACAGAATTAGCTGTGCTTCACGAATCTTTAAAGAATAAATATCCACATTTGGCTTCTGTTTTAGTGACCCGTCTTGATCAAGGCCAATTTGAAAAACAAATCGAAGAAGCCCAAAAGCTCAATGAGTCAGACTTTCATGTTCTAACAGACGAAAGTCGTTTTTCTTTCCAAGAAAAAAAGCTTTATCAACAACTGCGACCGCCATCGAAAAATCAATCTGAAGACAGTCAAAGCTTTTTAAGTGATGTGATCAGGTCTTATATTCAAAATTTTCCCGAAAAAGTGATTTTCAAAAAATCAAAAACAACTGGGGTTTCACTCAATGGCCGCGGTATTGTGATCTCAAATCAATCCACAGCAACAACATCAGATTATTTAATTGCTTTATCTGGTAAAGAAAATCATTTGGATTCAACAACAATCACAGCATCGATTGGCTTTGATAAGGCCTTAGCCCAAAAACTTTTTCAAGATTTTTCTGAAGCTAAAGTCAGTATTGAATTTGATTCTTTAAAAAAGACCTTTTACAAAATTGAACAAAAAGTCTTTGGAT
>JAYUQO010000132.1:0-4218 GCA_043756765.1 Bdellovibrio sp.
AGATCTCGTTCTTCATAAGAACGCCATTTTTCGATTCCATTAACTCCAAATTTTTCATTGATTTCATCAAACGTTAAACCCTCAGCTTCGCCGATGTTGGTTTCCTGAAATCGTTCATCTTTAATTATAGATAATCTTAAATCTTGAATAGCAATCAATGCTGTTTCATGAGCTCTGACAAGATGGCTTGAATAAGCGATTTCAATTTTTAATTCGCTCATAGCAGGAATAAGCAACAAGGCCTGTTCACGGCCTGTTTCATTTAAGGGAATATCGGTAGAACCTTGGAATCGCTTGTCACGATTCCAATCAGTTTCACCATGTCTGATAACATAAATATTTTTTGTTTTCAAAAAACTATTTCGTTTTCGCTTTCGTCATTCTTTTTTTCTTACTTAGTCTTTTTGCTTTATGACGAGCACTTTTATTTTTAGCTGATTTTTTTTTGCCACCCATTTTTAATGCCATATGAATCTCCTGTACGTTCCGTACGTTATTATTTTTTATTGTTATTTTTTATTGTTATTGTTACTTATTAAAGCTGCAAACGGATTGTTAAATGGTGATCCAGCTGGCTTACCACCACCAAAACTACCGCCACCACTTGACTGTTGTCTTGCCTCTGGTCGTGAGTTTGGTTGATGTGGCCGACTTCCACTTCCGCCAGTTGGCTTACTGCCACTGTGTGGTTTTCTTTCACCCTGAGCTGAACCTTGCGCTGACTGTGCTGATCGTGATTCTTTTGTATCACGAAAAGTTTTATGCTCAGTTGTCGCTTCAAGTTTCATAGTTAATGAAATTTGATTTTTGCTGGCATCAACTTTCATAACTTTAATCATGACTTGATCACCTGGATTAACAACTTTTCTAGGATCTTCAACAAACTTATGGGCTAATTCAGAAATATGCACTAAACCATCTTGGTGCACACCGATATCAACGAAGGCTCCAAAATTTGTCACGTTAGTCACGATCCCAGGACAAATCATTCCCTCTTTAAGATCTTTGACTTCAAATATATCTTCACGAAATTGAAATACTTTGAATGGATCACGCGGATCACGACCTGGTTTTTCTAATTCTTTAACGATATCATCAAAAGTAAATTCACCAACAATTGAGGCCCATTTTGTTCTAGCTTGCAAAAGTTTTTTAGCGCCATCACCAATTAATTCTTGAATATTTGCACTTAAATCTTGAGCCATATCACGAACAGCACTGTATCTTTCAGGATGAATACCCGTTGTATCCAAAAATACTTTACCATTTAAAATTCTTAAAAATCCTGCAGCTTGTTCAAAAACTTTGGCTGTAAATCTGGGAACTTTCATTAACTCTGAACGATCAGTGAATAAACCATTCTTTTTACGGTAATCAACAATCGATGTAGCTAACCCTGGCCCTATACCTGAGACATGTGCCAACAATGACGATGAGGCTGTATTCACATCAACACCGACGTTATTCACACAACTTTCCACAACAGCTTCTAGGCCTTTTTTCAAATGGGATTGATTTACATCATGCTGATACTGACCAACACCGATTGATTTTGGATCAATTTTTACAAGTTCCGCTAGTGGATCTTGAAGCCTTCGGGCAATTGATATCGCTCCTTTAACAGTCACATCTAAATTGGGGAATTCGGCTCGGGCCACATCACTAGCTGAATAAACAGAGGCCCCTGATTCATTCACCATAATTACAGGGATATCTTCTTTTCCTAATGATTTGATAATTTTTTTCAAAAATATTTCTGTTTCGCGTCCTGCCGTTCCATTACCAACCGCTATTGCTTCAATTTTAATTTGTTTTGTAACTTCGCCGATTAAAGTTTTAGCCATCTGTTCAGCATTATCACCTAATGTGTACATCACAGTATGCGAGACGTAATTTCCCGCTTTATCAACGAGGGCCACTTTACAACCCGTGCGTAAACCCGGATCGATCCCTAACACACATCTTGGTCCGTAAGGCGATCCTAATAAAACACGACGCACATTTTCAGTGAAAACTTTAATCGCATGTTCATCAGATTTTTCTTTTAACTTCGCATGCACTTCATTTTTGACAGAGGGGATCACATAAACATTTAATGCTAATCGTGCAGATTCTTTTAAATACGTCGCAAACGCATTATCTTTAATAGTCGTCGCAAATTTTTCGTAGCTTGACAACAGCATGTCATCTTCAGCAGTGATTTCTACAGTTAATTCTTCTTCTTCCCAACCACGTTTCATCGCCATATATCTATGTGATGCTTTTTCTTCTAAAAGATTTTTAACGGTGTCAGAGTAATCTTTAGAATACATTTCGTATTTAGAATTCGGTTTATAGCCTTTAGCTGCTTTAGATGCGATAAGTCCTTTATCGAAATAATTTTGAACTGTTTTTGCTCGAAGGGCTACATCGTTGGCAATTTTTTCAACCAAAATATCTTGAGCGCCTTTTATGGCATCATCATAAGTCACTATTTTCATGTCCGGGTTGATAAATGCTTTAGCTTTTACTTCCATGGTTGTTGCGTCTTTGGCTACGCCATGGCCTATATCCCAAATCCAATTTGCTAAAGGCTCAAGGCCCGCGTCTCTGGCGATAGTGGCTTTTGTTTTTTTCTTTTTCTTGAACGGTTTATAGATTTCTTCAAGTTCGTTCAAATCCCATGATAATTCGATCCGTTTTTGAATTTCAGAAGTTAAGTTTTTTTGTTCGCCGATTTCTTTAATTAAAAAAGTTTTACGTTTAACGATTTCTTGGTAATTATCATTACCTTCGATGACTGCACGAATTTGAACTTCGTCCAAGTTACCAGTTTTTTCTTTTCGGTAACGCGCAATAAATGGAACTGTTGCGCCTTCAGCGGCTAATTCTAAAACTGCTAAAGCAGATTTTGGTGCAACACCAGTAATAATACGATTTAAATAAGCTAATAATGCTTGATCGACCATTGAAACCCCATTACGTGTCCATTGTTAGTTAATTATTTATGACGATAATCTAACTGTACTAAATCATCTTTCAACATGCAGAAATATTTTAAGAGGGCTTGTAGTTACTAATCAACATTTTTATTCCATTTTCAAACAGAACTTCTAGTCGACTATTCTCATTCGTTAATACAAAACCCCAACCTAAAATCTTATGTTGAATGGGTTTCATTGATTCAAAAATATCTGTCATTTTGTAAGGCTGCGCCTTATCTTTTCCGTAGCGCTTGTTAAGCTCTTGCCATTTGGCTTTTTCATCAGTCAAATTGCCGCGTTCAATTTTGATTGGCTTAACTTTGCTGGCTTTTTCAGCTTGTTTAGCGTCAGCGTTAACGGAAGCCATTTCTTCTTTGGCCTTTTCAATCAGTAACTCGCCCTGATCTTTAGGTTCCTTACTAGGCTCCGCGGGCATAACTGGCGCTTTTAGTACCGCTTTAACTGGCTCTGCTTTAACTGCCGGCTTTGCTGCCAATTTAACTGGCTTTGCTGGTACAGCTTTTATTGCCGTTTTTGCAACTGGTTTTACAGCCTTAGCGGCTTTCACTGGCTTTGTTGGAGCTTTTTTAGATACTGATTTAGCTACTACTTTAACAACTGGTTTTTTTGCTGCAGGTTTTTTATTAAGCTTAGCAACTGGTTTTTTAGCCTTAGCCATAGGACTCCTCGTTAAAAACAATAATTACTATGTATATCTTGCGGCATGTCTCGGACAAGTAAAATGCTGTCTTTTCTGTTGCGAAGCATTACTCTACGGTCATGAGTTTACAAAAGAAACCTCAAATAACCATCAAAACAGAAAGCTTAAACAGTATTTCTTGTCTTAAGACTATACAAAAAAATGACTTCACACTTAATCAAATTTTACCACCAGCCGAAGCCAAAGAAAGCTCTTTAGTGTTTGCTCAGTCTATCGAACTTTTTGATTTGGCTGTAAAAAATGGCGCCCAAAATTTTATTATCACCGAAAAAATTTTGAATGATGTTTCAAAAAAAATAAAACCTCAACATGGTCTTTGGACTACACAAAATATTTCCGAAGCCATGAGCCAAATTTTCAAACTATTTAATTTAAAAACCTCGATCAACCAAGGCGTTCATGCTTCTGCTTATGTTGCCAAAACTGCAACACTTGGCAAAAACGTTACTATTGAACCTTTTGCAGTTATTGGCGAAAACTGTTTTATCGGCGACAACACGATTATCGGATCACATTCTGTCATTGAAAATGAAG
>JAYUQO010000133.1:0-4212 GCA_043756765.1 Bdellovibrio sp.
AATTTTAGATCATTCAGCATTGCATGAAAACTTTGATAAAATGGTCGAAACTATTTTTCAAAGTTTAAAATCTGGGGGAACACTTTTTGTAGCTGGTAATGGCGGATCGGCTGCAGATGCTCAACATTTGGTGGCTGAACTTGTTGTTAAGCTCAATCAAAACCGTGATCCTATTCGTGCTATAGCTTTAACTGTAGATACATCAATCATCACGGCAGCGGGTAATGATTTTAGTTACGACGATATTTTTTCAAGACAATTAGAGGCGCTGGCAAGACCGAACGATGTGTTTTTAGGAATTACCACATCTGGTAATTCACCAAATATTTTAAAATCGTTTGTGGTTTGTAGAAAACAAAAAGTTCACACGATTTGTTTGACGGGTAAAGACGGCGGGAAATCAGCTAAAGAAAACATGGCTGATCTTCACGTGATCATGCCAGGGCCAAATACGGCAAGAATTCAGGAAGGCCATGAAATTCTTTATCATACTTTGTGTTATGCTTTAGAAAAAAAATTAGTTGAATCTGGAACCATTAGTTACCGCTAGTTATGTCTGACGAAACATCAAAAACAAAAAAAATTTGGTCTAATGAAGAAATCTCTTATTTAAAAGGTGATGGTATTGATATTGGCTGTGGCAACGACCCTGTGTTTAGTCATGTGCAGCCCTTTGATATGGAACATGGTGATGCCAATCATATTTCAAAGTATATAACTCAAAAATTAGATTTTGTTTTTTCATCACACTGTTTAGAGCACATGCATGATCCGGTTCATGCATTAAACGAATGGTATTCTATTTTGAAAAAAGACGGCTATTTGTTTGTTGTTATTCCGGATGAAGATCTTTACGAGCAAGGACATTTTCCAAGTAAGTACAATACTGATCACAAATGGACATTTACATTATCTAAACAAAAATCATGGTCAAAAAAATCTATTAACGTGATCGATCTAGCGAATTCATTAGTTGATAAACACGGTGGTGAAGTTATCAGTGTAAAACTTCAAGATCATAATTATGATTATGCAATCTATCGTCATTCGGGCGGCTGGTGGAGCCACAGGCTTTGGCGCTGGTTCAAAAAAGTCAGCAGGCCTTTTGCTGGAACAAAAGCTGAAGTCTGCTTGTCACACATCTACAGTGCTTTAGGGGCATCGTTTGATCAAACATGGATGGGCGGCGATCGTTTGGCGCAGATTCAGTTTATTATTAGAAAATAAAAAGCTTCGCTTTTGTCGTAAATAAAAATCTATTTTTTAAGTAATTCTAATGTCAGATCTTTTCCTAAGGTTACACCGGGTTGATCAAAAGCATTAATGTTTTCATGTTCACCTAATGTGCCCACGATCAATTGAAAATACATAAATAAATAACCTAATGTTTTTGATTTGTGGCTATCGTCGATATGAAAAAATGCAGTTGAAACATCGTTAAGCTTTAAAGCTTTTTCTGTAGCACGGGCCTGATTGTGAATCAAATCACCGTACGCGCGCTGATTCATAAATTGAATTTCAGTAAACAAGTTTGATTGAACAGTGTGTGGTGATTTTTCAGCTGACGAAAAACTATAAAATGAAACAAATTTATTTTTTGTTCCATGGGCCACTTGTTGTAAAATAGAATGTTGATCGCAGGCTCCGATAGCTGCCATAGGCGTACTGAAATCTGGTGCTTTCTGTCCTAGTCGATTTGTTTTTTTACCTAAAGATTCTGCCCATAATTGTTGTAACCAACCACCGAACCATCGGTAGTTTGAATGGTAAAACCAAAACAAAGTGATGATTTCATTTCTTTTAAATGACTGTAAAAATAAATCACAAGCTTCAGCAACGGCAGTTTTGTCTTTGACGGCTTCTGCAGCTCCTGTTTTCATATCACCAATAGACAACCCACATAGACCAGCAATTAATAACCCAACGGGTGTTAAAACTGAAAAGCGACCGCCAACATCAACAGGTATTTCTAAGTGGGGACGATTATGTTTTTTGGCTAATGAGGCTAAAGGATTATTCACTTTTTCTGTGATGAAATAACTTTGTTGAATAAGATTTAATCCTGATTTACTCATTAGATTTTCGATCAATGAATAATTCCATAAAATTTCAATGGTTGAGCCACTTTTAGACACCACAATAAAAGCTGTCTGTTTTAGATTGGATTTAACATTTCCCCACACATTTTCAAATTCAACCGCATCCACGTTATCTAAAAAATGAATATTTTTAGCCTGAGAAATTTCAGCAATTGCACGGGCCCCCATAGAGCTTCCACCGATGCCTACAATAACAAACTGGCTGTATTCTTTGCTCAGTTTTTGGGCTAGATTGTCTGATTCTTCAAATAGATGTGTGCGCTCTGGTATTTGTGTAAAACCAATATTTTTTAAAGCTAAAAGTTGGTCGTATGAAGAATTTATAGAGTTAATTTGCGATTTTGTATCAGCTGATATGTCAGATGCTGTGTCAACTTGCGTCTGTTTTTGTCTGATTCGTGTAATTATGTTCATGGGGCATTTTATACACTGCTTTTGTATTGATTGGAATGTCTAATTTGCTTAGTGTGTTGTCTGATTAAATAGCCTATCAAGCTGACTAACTATAAGGGGAATGTATGAAATTAATCGCACTCATTTTGGTTTTAGTGTTAACACAAAATGGTTTGGCTCAAGTTCATCAAGGCCACATCAACCTGACTCAAAATCACACGCCAACTGTATTATTTAAAATTAATAAAAAAATGTTGAATTACGACGCAACAACTTTTGATGGCTGGTTAGATCAGCAAGTTATCACGTCTGAGAAGAAACTTTTAGAAGCTATGTCATACCAAGACACAGCTCGTGGCGCGGTGATTGCCAGCCCTTCAAAAGAAAAACCAGATTATTACTTTCACTGGGTTCGCGATGCGGGTTTAGTTATGGATGTGGTTGTAGATCTTTATAAAAAATCAAAGGATGCAAACTACAGACTTTATTTAAACCAAAAATTAAGAGACTACGTTAATTTCTCAATAAGTAATCAAAAATCGCAGGCCTTAACTGGTTTAGGCGAACCTAAGTTTTATGTTGACGGAACTCCGTATGGTTTACCTTGGGGTCGTCCGCAGAATGATGGTCCAGCGCTTCGTGCGATGACTTTAATTAAATGGGCTCATGTTAAAATAGCTGAAGGCGATATCAATTATGTAAAAAATGTTCTGTATGATGGAAATTACCCTTCATCAACTGTGATCAAAGCCGATCTTGAATTTGTCGCAAGACACTGGAGAGATGCTAACTTTGACCTTTGGGAAGAAGTTTCAGGAGATCATTTTTTCACAAGAATGACTCAACGGGCGTCTTTATTACAAGGCGCTGAATTAGCACAAAAGCTTGGGGATTTCGGGGCTAGTGATTGGTACTTACGTGAAGCACATAAAATCACATCAAGCCTTAAAGCATTTACACATTCAAAAAATACTTCATACATTCCTGCGACATTAAATTACGCGGGTGGTATGGACACAAAAAAATCAAATATAGATATCGCTGTGATTCTAGGAGTTTTACGTGGTGAAAACCGTGATGGATTCATCAAATGGACAGATCATAAAGTTCAAAACACTTTAGGCACGATCGTTGATTCATTTAAAGGCTTATACCCAATTAATAAAATGCCAAACGTACCTGGTGTAGCGATCGGTCGTTATCCGGAAGATGTTTACGATGGTGATGGTTTTCAAGGTGGTAATCCTTGGGTTTTAACAACACTTGCTGTTGCTGAAGCTTATTACGAGATGGCAGTTTTAGAAGCGGCCTCATCTACAAACAAACCAGATCACAAAGTCATTGCAAAAAGTCTTATTGATATTGGCGATAATTATTTTAAACGTGTGCAAATTCACGCTAATCCAGATGGATCGCTAGCAGAGCAAATTAGTCGCTTTAATGGCTACATGACATCAGCACGTGATTTAACATGGAGTTATGCTTCTGTGATCACAGCGAACTGGTCACGTGAACGCGCTCTTCAAGCGATAAAATAAAGGTGACTGTCACCTTTAGACTCGGTTAGTTAGAATCCGAATCTCAGATTTAAATACATATCAAATCACTAAAAAGCAGACTTAATGATCTGTACCCCTAAAAGTGGACAGGTTAAAAAAGCCTCAACTATAATAAGTTGAGGCTTTTTTCGTTTGGGGGTATTGAAAGATGGGAACTAGAA
>JAYUQO010000134.1:0-4203 GCA_043756765.1 Bdellovibrio sp.
TCAGGATGAGCCATTAATTCAACGAATAATGACATCGCAAGATCGTATTTCTTTTGGTATTCAAGAAAAATCAATGCTTGGATTAATTTGTATTCATCAGGCTTGATCTCAACTAAGTTTTTAATAACTGATTGTGGTTGAGCCAAGATAGGAAGTGGAATTTCCAGCAGTGGTTGAACTATCGGTGGAATAGAAACAGTTTCATATGTTTTTATTTTTTTTGCGGAATCGCTAGCGGGCTCGATATTAATTGTTTGTGGTGTTGGCACAAAGTCAGGCGACTTGTGTGTTTTAAGATTAAAACTGTGCGCAAGCGGGCTGAACCCGATGGCGATTGTGAATAAAAGTGTTAATTTTTTCATTCTGTTTTCATATTTACTTCATCCTTTTATTGAAACAGTTTTAATTCCTATAAACTTATTAATTACTAAATAAAGTGACACCAAAAGTTAACGTCGTGTCGTTAGACCCTTTGTCTTCTGTTGTAGCTGAGCTGTTAGAATTAATTTGGTAGGGTGCAACTTCTTGACTGTAAAAGCTATTTTTTAAGTCTAATCTGAAAGCTAAATTCTTTGTGACAAATAGTTGCTGCATTACTCCGAATTCAATATGCGGTGAAGACTTAGATGTGAATTGATCTCCTAAACCAACACCAGCTGACCTGACTTGTTCATATGTAGTTAACCCAGCTCCTAAAGTAAAACCCATATCAAAATACATAATCGATTTATTCATAAAGGCCATTTTTGCATAGAACGGGGTGTATGTTGCAGAAAGCGCTATCGCGTTTCTAATAAGGTTATAATTGGGTGATACGTTAAAATTGATATTATTTAATTTCTCAACGTTTTCATTTTTTTTACTATCGTAATTTAAATATGAACCTTCAATACCGAAATCTTCAGTAAAGTAATATCCAGCCATACCGCCCAGAGCTTTGGCTTGGGCGTAGGGATCGTTGATTAATGTTCCATAAACTAAAGATCCATAAAATTTACCAGATTTTGAAAAAGTTCTATTTTGAATAACGCCGTAGTCGTCATCTTTAGCAGACCAGTATTTATCTTCTAATTTTTTTAAGTCAACTTTATCTGACCCGCGATCGTCCTGTGCAAATGCAGACTGGCTAACCAGGGCTAGTGTTAGTGTAATAATTTTTAAAACGTTTTGCTTCTTCATGTTGCGTTCTCCTGCTAGTTAGTACTTTTAAATAAAAACGGGTAGGTGACGACAACTTTTGTTCCGCCACGGGGTTCTGGAAATTTCCATTTTGAAATTTTACTTAAGATACAACCTTCAACAGGGCCGCTGTTTAAAGTTGTTTGACCAATCAGTTGTGATTCAACTTGTCCTGTGCCTGCAATTGTAAACTTAACGGCGACTTTACCATATAAATCTGGATTTGCTGAAAGTTGTCTTTCGTAGCAATAAAGAATTTGTCCTAATTGTGTTTTAATATACTGAGCAATGACTTCGCGATCTAAACCGCCAATCACTTCTGATTCTTCTTCAATCAGACCAACGCCACCGGATCCAGTTTTACCAGCGGTTAAACCGTTACCAAGACCTGATCCACTTTTACCGCCGCCAACACCAGCTGTTGAAATACCTTTTCCGCCGCCAGTTGCAGTGGCTTCGCCATTCCAGTTTCGACCAGAAGTATCAACCTTACCAACGGCTGCTAAGGCACGGCCTGAAGCTCCATCATCAGCTTTGCGACCTTGATTAGAAACTAAAACTTGAGTTGTTCTAGCATCAGTTGCAGATACTTTTCCAATTAATTGTGAAATTCTTACGCCAACTGCGCCTTTAAGTAGGGCACTGACTTTTCCGCCAGAACTTCCAGAGCTTGGAGAAGATTGAGCTTCTTTGTTTTGTGTGGTTTCTTTAGCAACTGCAGGCTGAGTTTTCTTTTGTTTTGGAGTCTCAAATTTAATCACAGCACTTTGATTCGACTTCGGAAGCTGAATTTCTGCTGTAACCATATTATTTTTTGGAGTCACTACACCGATGAAAACAAATAAAAAGGCCACTGCAAGGGTTGCAATCAGTATATTTTTACTTTCTTTATCCATGTAGTCTTTTGGATTAGATTTTGATAGTTCATCAACTTCACTTAGGCTTACAAACTTACATCTGTAATTTAAACCATCTACATCAAGTTCAGACCATGTTTCACTTGTTAAAGTACTAAATTGTAATGGACGTGTATCACCAGAAATAGATGAATGAAAAATTTCTTCAGGATTTTTAACTTGAACATCGATGACTTTTTTGTTTTTTGAAACGATCATGATCTTTTTTTGACTTTGACCATTTGTTTTAACAGCATCAAGCATTTCATAAACAAATGGATTTTGTACGATTGTTGCGAAAGATAATTCAGATTCGCCCAATTTAAAAGAATCATTATTTTTAATTAAAGTATCAGGGTGTTTTTGTTCAGTACCGAATTGAATGAAATGCCAACCGTCTTGACGATACTCAAAGGCCACATCAAAAGTCGAACTTTGACGATCAATTGACACTAGATCAGACTTGCGCGATGTGCCCATAGTTACCAAAGTTGATTTGGGATCAACTTTCCAAGTTTTCGTTCTTCCATCTTGAGTCTTCTGTTTAATTTGCAAACGCATTACGGCCCCCCAGCCTTCAATTCAGTCCAATATAACTAATCTAAATACAGTGATGTTTCCCGGATTTTTTGATCAACGCTTTTTTGTACGTCATGAAGAGGCATAAACTTGATACCACTTTTTTGAACTAAATAAGCGCCATCAGGATTTCTGATAGTGCCTTTTAAATTCATTTCAGAGAAGTTCACTTCTTGAATATCACGAACTTTTTTAGTTTTAGCAAAGCTGCTTAAACTAAAAAGTATAATGTATACAAATGTAATCGCTAAACGTGTCATCATAGTCTTTCCTTATGTTTATATTCGACTTCTGCATTATTCACCACCAACGTTCAACGATATTTTTTTCTGCGTATTTGTCTTTAAAAACTCTATTTTATTTTTAAGCCAATTTCTTTGTTCAATGTCCTTTGATACGGATAAGGCTTTTGCATAGCTTTTCGCTGCCGAAGCTGTATCAAAAGAAAACTGTTCATAAACGCGCGCCAATTCTAAATGCATATCTACATTATCGGACCCGGATCCCAATAATTTAAGGGCTAAATTAACAGCTTGATCTGTTTGTCCACTTTGTAATATAGATTCGACATATAATGTTGCCACTTTATAAGTATACAATTCATCAGTGCCTAATTGTGAGAATTCTTGAATCGCAGATAGATAATCTCTGTCTGAGAAAGACTTCAAACCATACATGACATTGATTTCACGAGTTTTCAACTTTATGTCGAAGGATTTTTCAAATGAAGAAAGAGCACTGTCTAGACCTTCGACAGAATAAAGAACTTTCCCTTTTTGAAAATGATAGAACGAAACAAAGCTGTCAGTTGATAAAGCTTTCTCAATCATCCATAAAGCCTTATCTGGCTGACTTTTTTCGATAGCAATAACACTTAAAAAGTATAAACCTAGTGATCTGTTCTTAGGAAGTGCCGCTAATTTCAACGAAAGAGCTTCAGCATCACCTAATTTTTTAACCTGAATACAGCCACCAATATTAGTGGCAGTTAAGTCTTGCGAATTACACTTTTTCTGACTGCGATCTAAGCGTGAAACTGATGTCGACAAAATATCATCTGAAGAGGGTAGGAATGACGAGATTTTCTCAACTGGTAAAAACTCAATGCGAGGTTCAACAGTTTTTTCAACGTTAAATTCATCCCAAACTATTTTTTCAGAAGTTGTCGATGACAATTTTGAAAGTAAACGTAATTTATTGATGTTGTCTTGTTTCTTTTCTTTAAACGGCACAGTGATTTTAACCAGTTCGCCGCGAAGTTGTTTTTGTTCTTCTGCAGTTAAACTTTCAGGAACTGGCATATTTGATACGGCTTCAATGTAATGAGTATAAAGACGATCAATTCCTTGTAAAGCTTGTGATTGAATTAATTCATTTTTAGACATTTTAACAGTTGAAGAATAAGCTGTATAAGCTTTATCTAATTTTTCTGTTTTTAAGCCTAAAACGATCGAGAATTTATTTTCTCGCGCCTTAACACTTTGACCAACGAATTCTTTTTCTAGGATTAGGGCTTGAATAAGACGAGCTTCAGCACGGGCATCAGTAT
>JAYUQO010000135.1:0-4203 GCA_043756765.1 Bdellovibrio sp.
TTGCTGGTTTAACATTACTTATTTTTACTCTGACATTTAATATTATTGGGTTACTTATACGCCATCGGCTAGAGAAAAAAGTACGATGAATATAATTACAAACAGCAGCACAAATGAAACAGTTAAAAAACTAAAGCGCCAAGATTTGATTTTTAGCTGCGTGGGTTTGATGGTTTTATTATCTGCGCTATTAGTACTTGTAGTTTTAATTTATGATATGGCTCATACGGGCTTGCCGCGATTGAGTTACAATTTTTTTACCAGTTATCCATCAAGATTCGCAGAACGAGCTGGTATTCTGGCTGGCTGGGTCGGAAGTCTTTTAGTTGTGGCAACAACAGCACTGTTGGCTATTCCGTTAGGAATTGCTGCAGGAGTTTATTTAGAAGAATACAGTAAAAAAAGTTTATTGACTCGAATCATTGAAATTAACATTTTAAATTTAGCAGGGATTCCCTCAATTATTTATGGGATCATGGCTTTATCGCTTTTTGTTTATCAGTTTGCACTTAAACAAAGTGTGCTGACCGCAGGATTAACTTTAGCCTTATTGATTCTTCCAATTATTATTGTAGCCACGCGCGAAGCCATTAAAACAGTGCCTGCACATATTCGTGAAGCATCTTATTCGTTAGGTGCTACACGTTGGCAAACAATTCGTTATCACATTTTACCATACAGTTTTGGCGGTATAATGACTGGTGTGGTGATTGCACTTTCAAGAGCAATTGGTGAAACAGCGCCTTTATTAACTGTCGGGGCTGTAACATTTATCGGTTTTTTACCAACAAGTCTTATGGATTCTTACACTGTATTACCGATTCAGATGTTTAATTGGATATCAAGACCACAGGATGAGTTTCACGTGAATGCCGCTGCTGCGGGTTTAGTTTTATTATCAATGACTTTGTTATTAAATGGTTTAGCAATTTATATCCGATATCACTTTCGTAAGAAATACAAATGGTAAGTATTGTAATAGCTGCAAAAAAGGATCAGTCGAATGAAAAAAATTAAAGCTGAAGTTAAAAATTTAACTTTTACGTACAATGAAAAAAGTCCTGAAAGTAAAAGAGTATTAAACTCTATCAATTTACCTGTGTATGAAAATTCAGTGACAGCTTTAATTGGACCGTCGGGTTGTGGTAAGACAACATTACTTCGTTGTTTTAATCGCATGCACGATCTATACAGCGCTGTTAAATATAACGGGCAGATTATTTTACAGCCGTCTGGGTTTGATATTTTATCAAAAGATGTTGATCCTTTAGAAGTCCGTATGAAAATCGGAATGGTTTTTCAAAAACCAAATCCGTTTCCAAAATCAATTTATGAAAATGTAGCCTATGGTTTAAAAGTTCGGGGCATAAAAAAGAAATCTTACATTGATGAAAAGGTTGAGGAATCACTAAAGAGTGCTGGCTTATGGCTTGAGGTCAATGATCGTTTATACAAATCAGCATCGACTCTATCAGGCGGGCAGCAGCAAAGACTTTGTATCGCCAGAGCTTTGGCCACAGAACCTGAATTATTGTTGTTAGATGAACCAACATCGGCACTCGATCCGATTTCAACAGCGCATATTGAAGAACTGTTAGGTGAGCTTAAAAAAACGGTTACTTTGTTGATGGTGACTCACAATTTGCATCAAGCAGGTCGTGCTTCAGATTATACGGCATTCATGTACATGGGTGATCTAATTGAATTCGGTGAAAGCGAACAAGTATTTACAAATCCTAAAGTTGAACGGACTGAAAATTATATTACAGGACGTTTTGGTTAGTTTGACGATTTGCATTGATTCGATCAATTAAGTACAAAGCCGGAAAAAAAGTAATCGCTTCAAAGCTAACAAGTGATGAATAAAAAAGCCCCAAAATTAAATGGGCTATAACAATAAAATAAGCAGAATAAAAAAGTGGTCGTTCATCAAAGTATTTCCAAAGTTTAGGTGTGTTTTTAAATAAAATATAAAAAACAACAGCCCAAAGAATTAAACTAAAAAACAAACCAACTTGAATTAAGAAAAACAAATACGTCGAATGATTATCATTATACGAAAACTCAACAAGTGTGTATTTTTCTATGTAAGATTGATCTTGTGTCGCTAAAAACTTTTTTAATGGTTCTTTGTAGTGATCAAATCCTGATGGAGTTAAGGGCTGATTTTGCCAGTAATCTAAAGACACCTTCCACATATTTAAACGTCCGGCATTTGAAACATTTTTTGAAACGTATTGGCCATCAGCATTTTTTGCTACATTAAAGCTTGAAGTAAATCTATCGTAGTAGCCGGGGTAAGCCAGTGTGAATAACCCCATGCCTAAAAGAACCATTGAAAAAGCGATCAGACCTTTACGATGAATCAATGTCATGATTCCGAGACAGATTAGGGAAGCTAATAATGGTGCGCGAGTATTCGACATAAAAAGCAGTAAAAATGAAAACAAAAATAAAAACACTTTTAAGAAAAACATTTTATTATAAGTTCTTTTTAAAATAATGTGTGGAAATAATCCGATACAAAAAACACTGGTGAAAGTGCCCCAACGGCCAATATCCCAGAAACTATTAATTCGTATATTCTGTAGTGATTCAGGGTCCCATCGGGACGCTAGAACAGTTAAGGCCTTAATTCCACCGATCGTTAAACCAATGTAAAAGGCCCACTTCATTTCAAGATGATATTTTTTTTCATAGGCAACTGCAGCAATGATAGCCGTTAGGGCGTAAGGCCACATTCTGATAGTTGACCAAGACGCAGCAAAGCCTGCTTCTGAAAAAAGACCTGCAGCAGCAGCGAAAAAATAGAGCGAAGAAATCATAAGCACTGTTTTGTCTTTAAACCATAGACCGCGATACTTTTTAGTTAAAACACACAACAGAAGCGTTGTTAAAAAGAACGCTGTTAAGCCTGATTTAGATACGAATAAAGAGACCGCCAGTCCAGCTAAAGAGGTCGCTAACCAGAAGTCATTTTCTTTAATACTTTTTTTAAGCTTTGTAAGGTCTATGCTTAAATTAAAAGGCAATTGCATAGGCTTAATATTCCTTGATCAAAGTTAAAACTCAAGGCAATTTAAAGACATGTCATCCTACTCAAATAAAGCCTATGATTCAGTCAAAAAAGCAATTATTCCTGCGGCTGGTTTAGGCACTCGATTTTTTCCTGCAACGAAAACAGTTCCTAAAGAAATGCTTCCGTTGGTTGATCGGCCAACGATTTTGTATGTGATTGAAGAAGCTGTTCAAGCAGGCATCGAAGATATTATTCTCATTCAAGGTCGTGGTAAAACAGCAATCGAAGATTTTTTTGATATTAGTTACGAACTTGAAACTAAACTGATTCAAGACGGTAAAGAAAATTTATTGAAAGAAATTAATCACATCAGAGATAATATAAATTTAATTTCTTTAAGACAAAAAGCAGCTTTAGGTTTAGGCCATGCGATTAAGTGTGCAGAATCAGTTATCGGTGATCAACCTTTTGCAGTACTTCTTGGTGATGAGATTACTCTTTCGAAAACAAAAGAAGAAAACGTGACTCGTTTTCTGATTGAACAAACAATTAAAAATCAGCAAAGTTCAGTCTGGGTATTACCTATTGATGTGAAAGATTCGCATAAATATGGTTTAGTTGATTTAGGATCTAATAGCCTTAAAATAACAGCTCTAGATTTAGCAGCAGGCAAAGCAGTTAAGGGCGTTGTTGAAAAACCAAAAGCAGAAAAAGCACCATCGACGTGGGCGCTGCCTGGTCGTTATGTGTTTCAGCCTGAAATTATGAAATGTTTAGGTGAAATCAAACCTGGCGTTAACGGAGAATATCAATTATCAGATGCCATGAATTTATTAGCACAAAAATCAGCTGCTAGCTCATCAAGTAATCCGCATCTATCGGCTTATAGTTTTAATACACGTCGTTTTGACGCTGGCGATAAGTTAGGCTTTATTATAGCTAATATTGAATTAGCTTTAGAACGCCCCGATTTAAAAGAAGGTCTTTCAAGCTACTTAAAAACAAAAATTAAAGGATTATCATGACAATATCTGCAAAAAATTTATTGAAAGAAGCAGCCGAAGACGCTTTAAATAATATTAAAACAATTTTAGATCATTCAGCATTGCATGAAAACTTTGATAAAATGGTCGAAACTATTTTTCAAAGTTTAAAATCTGGGGGAACACTTTTTGTAGCTGGTA
>JAYUQO010000136.1:0-4200 GCA_043756765.1 Bdellovibrio sp.
GATATTTTATTGCACGTTGTTGATTTAGCATCACCTAATATGGAACGCCAAATCGAAGTCGTTGAAGGTTTAATTAAAGAATTTAAATGGGATAGTAAAAAAATTATTCATGTTTTTAATAAATTTGATGTAGCACCTGTAGACCGTCAATTTCGGGTCAAACAATTCCCAAGGGTTTTTGTTAGTGCACTAACAGGCCAAGGCTTTGAACAACTTAAAAAAATCATGGCTGATTCAATTAACGAAATGCAGACAGAAGTGGAATTGTATTTTTCTCATAACCAAGAATTTAAGATTTACGACCTTAGTCGGGAAGCTAAAATCACCCGCAAAGAACCAGCCACCGAAGGTACAGTTTGTTACGCTTTAATGACCCCGACTTTGATAAACAAATGGCGAGATTTTTTAGTTAAATAACCAGCTAAATAAATCTATCATAGAAGAATGATTAAAAATTCTATTTATACCCTATTGTTTATTTTTTTGAGTGCAACTGCTCATGCTGAAAATCAAAGTTGTCTCAGTGGTGACTCTGACAAAACACAGCTTATAGACCAGCTAGCTACAGCTCAAAATAAAAGTGAAATTTCTAAAGCCATCGCAGCGAAATACAATCTGAAAAATTCCGAAACGACGGAAGCTGACGCTATTGAAAACTGTCCAAAATGTTTAGAAATAAGCAAAGCTTCGCAAGCTAGTATTAATTTAAGTCAGATCAAAGATCTTTCTAAAAATAAATCACCTAAGCCGTTATTTAAAGATGAATGTCTTTCTGCTGTTGCTCAAATCAAAACATCAACGAATCAATTACTTTGTCCATCTGGCGAAAAAACTAAAAAAGCGTTGTGTGTAACAAACGATATGTATCAATATCAAGCGGCAGTGCTTAACGAATTTTATCAATGTGTTAAAGCTGAAACAAATTTCCCTGTTACACCAGAAGTACTTTTTGAAATGTACGCACTAGAATCAGGATTTAGACCCAATTATGCTTACGGCGGCGGGGTTGGCGTTGGCCAATTAACAAGTATATTTGTAAAAGATATTCATCAAAAGCACCGCGGCCAAAAATTTCTTAAACAAATCGAATCTTCAAAAAATGAAAACTGCAAAATAGCTCAACCCCTAGCAGCTAAAGATTTAAAAAAACAACCAAGCTTAAAAAACAGATGCGATTTTATACAATACGGTGAAGGTTTCGAAAGAAACACTCTTTATACCTTGGTGGGTTTAGCAAATTCATGGGAAAGAGATATAGAACCTAAGATGAGAAAATTTAACGAAAAAAATAAAACCAACCCTGCCTTACCCCGCTCCCAGCAATTAGCATTAATGAATGCCTACGGTTCAGGTGGGCGTGCCGCTGCCCGAGCCGCACTTAAAAGACTGACTAACTTAGAACCAGCTGAATTCATTGAGGCTATTCAAAAGCCAATGAAAACAGCGGCTGGAAAAAACCTGACTGAATACACTTCTAAAATGAAATCTAAACAAGATCGATTAACTCAATTTTTTAAAGCACCAGCCCAATTAGATTTCGCCAACAACGGAGCACGCTCATGTATAGACCCTTCACTTTAATTTTAGTCACTCTTTTACTGAATACCGCCAAAGCCGAAACATCAGACGAGCTTAAAAAAGACTATGCAGATTTTCGTAAAAATTATTTAACTATGATTTCAAGTTCTCCTGCTAAAACAGACTTCGTTAAATATTTTAATGATTTAGAAACTAAACTGAATAAACAGTTTGAAGCTTTTTTAGTTAAAGAACGCAGACAGCTTACACCTGAAGGCAATCAAATGGCCTTAGATTTAGAAATGCTCGAGCCTTTAAAAATATTAGCTAATGGTCAACTATCAACAGATTCTTGTGCGCAAGCTCTTCATAATAACGAAATGAATTCAGCAGCCGATGAATCAGCGGCTGGCAAAATTAGAACTTTGATTAATAAACTTTGTAAGTAATTAAGCTTTACGATTTTGTATGCGATATTCACGGCGTTTTTTAGCCGATGCAAAACGGCGGCGATCAATTTCCGTTTCAAGAATTAATTCAGGAACCAAAGTGGGTTTCCCGTCTGATCCTAAAGCCACAAATGTTAAATAGGCCGATACAGTATGAAACAGTTCACCAGTTTTTGGATTTTCCGCGTCTACGCGGACACCGATTTCCATTGATGATCTTGATGTGAAATTAACAGAAGCTTTTAAATTAACGACCCAGCCTTTTTTGACCGGTGCTATAAAATCTAATTTGTCTATGGATGCTGTAACGACTTCTTTTTGTGAATGCCTTTGAGCTGCGATGGCAGCGGCAATATCAATCCAGGACATAATCGTCCCACCAAAAATAGTGTCTAAAGAATTAGTGTGCGAAGGTAAAACAAGCTGGGTCATCACAACCTGAGAAGAACGAATGGTTTTTCTCTCGATCATAGATGACCCAATAAAACTACACGCCTAAATCAGAATTACCATTGTTACGGCCCATGCCGCCACCTGGTAAAGTGATTGTCGTGTTTCCCGCAGGAATAGTTTGTGTTGTTTGCGCATTAAAAGCCGTTGCTCCAGCAGGTTGAGCCACTTCAGCTTTAATTTCGCTCTCAATAAAACCAATATGTGGAAGACACCATACGATAAGTTGTGCACGTGATTTTACATTCATTTTTTTATAAATGTTTGTTAAGTGAAATTTTACAGTTTTTTCTGTGACAAAAAGTTGGTTAGCAACTTCCTTGTTAGATAGTCCTTTAGAGACTAGTTCTGCAACCTCTGACTCGCGATTTGAAAGACCTTTTTGTATTAAGACATCTCTGAGCATCCTTGCTCCTCCTGCTTAAATGTTTTTGTTTTAGCTACTTATTTTTTAGCAGAACTTTCGTCCCACTTTGTCACATTTTTGCTCATTTTAAAACAGATCTTGATTTCCTTATCTCGACACTTGTCTCAATTTGAGCAACAACAACCTACATCTAAGTCTGACAAGACTTTCTGTAGAACGCAATACTTTTGGCCTCAATTTTTAAAAAAACTAGACCGATAACTATAACGATAAACATTTGTTAATAAAATCGATAATAGTTTTAACCGTGTTCACTCTAGAAGGAGTCCAAGCATGTTTCCAATAAATACCAAATTTTTAATAGTAGATGACTTTGCTACAATGCGAAAAGTTGTCAAAAAAGTGCTTACCGAGCTAGGCTACAATGACGTTCATGAGGCCGCTGATGGCAAAATTGCTTTTGATATGCTGGGGCAAGCTCAAACCGCTGGTGTGCCGTTTAGTTGCGTGATCTCAGACTGGAATATGCCTAACATGACAGGGCTTGAATGCCTAAAAGCCTGTAAAGCTGAAGCTCATTTTAAAAATATCCCCTTTATGTTAGTGACTGCTGAAAGCGAAAAAGAACAAATCATTGAAGCAGTCCGTGCTGGCGTTTCAGAATATGTGATTAAACCTTTTAATGCGGCTACTTTAAAAGAAAAATTAACAAAAGTTTACAATAAACATTTTCCTTCGCAGGCGGCGTAAGTGGCAGCAAAAGAAACAAAACACATTCCCACTATCGAAACCTTTTCTAAGATGTTGGTCATTGATCACTTCAAAGAAGGTATTTCCGAAACTATTAAAATTCTTGGCGCTGATCAAGTTGATTTCCAACCAGTTATTATTGAAAAAAAATGGAAACCTACTTCTGAAATTACTGTGATCATGGATATCAAAATGATTGATGAGCCCATGCAAGTTAGATTTCACTTCGAATCTGCTCCGATTATCAATATATTAGAAAGTATGCTAGGCTCTAAAGTTGAACCGAAGTCGGCTGACTTATTAGATGGTATTGGTGAAATTTCAAACATGATCTATGGTTTAATTAAAACTAAAGCCAACAATAATGGCTTTACGATGGGGATGGCTCGCCCGGCAGCTTGCTTTTCTGAAAATGCTCCTCCTATTGCAACTCGGAATCATTACAGCGTCATCCTCCCGTTTCGAGTTAACACTCATCAGTGTTTTTTTGAATTTGTTGCTTTCGAATAAGATCAGGTAGAATTTTATTTGCCTGTTCTTTTGTTTTGATTGTTCCTGCAAATTGTAATTCACGTAGAACTTCTGAAATTTGTGACAACATAAAATCAGGAGTTTTTTCATTTTTTAAATCAGTCACGCTCAGTATTGGTTCTGGATATGACTTTA
>JAYUQO010000137.1:0-4181 GCA_043756765.1 Bdellovibrio sp.
GCCGATCCGCCATAAAGCATTTGTTTATTAAATAATAATTTCCCAGCCAACCAAAACTGAAATTTTATTTGTGAAAGATTAAGATTTCGATCAATAAATTTTTTAAGATAATTAATCAATATCATTTTGCGCTCCAGAAGCACTACCTAAAGTTCCGGCGATCTGCGCTTTTAAATAAGACATCACAAAATCATTCAACTCACCGTTCATAACTGAATCTACTTGGCTGGTGACATGACCTGTTCTGTGATCTTTCACCATTTGGTATGGATGCATCACATACGATCTAATTTGCGAACCCCATTCGTTGGCTTTTTTAGTGGCGTTCATCGAATCTTTTTCTTGATTTCTTTTTTCGATTTCTTTTTCGTAAAGTGCCGCTTTTAACATTTTCATCGCTTTTTCACGATTCTGCACTTGTGATCTTTGCTGTTGCGAAGCCACTACTATTCCTGAGGGTCTATGTCTGATTCGCACAGCAGAATCTGTTTTATTCACATGCTGTCCACCCGCCCCACTTGATCGGTATGTTTCAACATCAATATCTTCAATTTTAACTTCGATTTGAATGTCATCATCAACTTCAGCCCACACAAACACCGAAGCAAACGATGTGTGCCGTCTGGCATTTGAATCAAATGGCGAAATCCGCACCAAACGATGTACACCCGATTCTGCTTTTAGATATCCATAAGCATATTCACCAGAAATCAAAAGCGTACAAGATTTTATCCCAGCGCCTTCGCCTTCGGTCATATCTAAAACTTCGCAGCGATAGCCATTTTTATCAGCATAGCGCGTATACATACGTAAAAGCATTTCTGCCCAGTCACAACTTTCTGTGCCGCCGGCCCCAGAATTAATCGAAAGATAAGTGTTATGGCTATCAAGTTCACCACTCAGAACTTTTTTAAGTTCTAACTGATCACCAATTTTTTTAATTTCTATAAGTTCCGATTTCACTTCTTTGAATGAAGCTTCGTCAGAAGCTTCAACAGCCATTTCAAGTAAAACTTTGACGTCTTCTAGGCGCGTGTAAAATTGATTCCATTCCGAAAATGCTTTTTCTAAACTTGTTTTTTCTTTATTGAGTTTTTGCATTTCTGCAGGCTTCGTCCAAAGATCTGGATTTTCCGAAGCCATCGCTAGTTCTTCTAAGCGTCGTTTCTTTTTATCGAGGTCAAAGATACCCCCGAAGCTCTGCCGAAAATTGATCGAGCTCAGTAATCTGTTTTTTGATTTCGCTAACTTCTGTGACCAACGACATGAAAACAGTCTAAATTGATTTTTTGCTCTGTCAATTCAACAAATAGTTTATCTTGTCGTTTAAACATTGTGATGTGTTCGCGCTCAGAAATTTCATGATCATACTTCAGTAAATGCATTAGGCCGTGAATCAACATGTATAAAAATTCATGGCCTAAAGTGTGTTTCTGCTCTGCAGCTTGGTTTTTCAGCACGTCTATACAAAAAACTAACTCTCCAAAAGATTCAGGGGCTGTTGGCGAAAAGCTTAAAACATCCGTGGCTCTATTTTTTTGACGGTACGTTTTATTTATTTTTTTCATCTCTGGAACGGTTAGAAACACCAAAGATATTTCTTTTCTCTTCAGAAGATCTTTGTTTCTAAGACGCATCTGACGTGATGCAAAATGGAGCTTCTTGAAGATCGACTTCAAGCGCAGTTCATCTATTTTTATTTTTGTCTGATTGACAATAACAAGTCTCATAATTTCAAATACATCATGCCTAAACCACCCGTCAATCTCAATGAATTTTCTTCGCTTGTTGCACTTATGAAAGATCTTCGCGGTCCTGAGGGCTGCCCTTGGGATAAAGAACAGACCCATGAAACCTTAGCGCCTTACGCCATCGAAGAGACCTTTGAAATGGTTGAAGCTTTGAATTCAAACAATGATCAAGATTTCTGCGAAGAATTAGGTGATGTTTTGTTTCAAGTTGTTCTACATGCCCAACTGGCGAAAGAACGAAAAGCTTTTAATATCGAAGATGTGATTCGTTCTATCTCTGAAAAGCTGGTTAGACGACATCCCCACGTGTTTAGCCAATTAGGACAAATCAGCAAAGAGGCTGTTCTTGAAAATTGGGACATTATTAAAGCAGAAGAAAAAAAAGGAAAGCCTAAACCTTTGTTTAAATTTCCTAAAGGTCTGCCTGCAACTCAAGCGGCACAAAAAATTGGCGATAAAACCCAAAAATTAAATTTTGATTGGTCTAAGCCCCTTGATGTATTAGCTCATTTAAAATCTGAAATCACAGAATTAGAAAACGAAATAAAAAATCAAAGTCTTAACGTCGCTGCAATTGAACACGAAGTGGGTGATGTGTTGTTCACAACTGTGCAATTAGCTAGACATTTAAATGTTGATGCCGAAAGTGCCCTTCGAAAAACTAACCTCAGGTTCATAAACAGATTCAATGCAATGCTTGACCAGTGCGGAAAAGACCTGAATCAGTGGCTGTCATTAAGTGCTGACCAAAAAGAAAATCTTTGGAAGAAAGTTAAAGACAAAGAATAAGTTCAGGAAACTGAATAAGACTTCGACGATATCTTTTTCTTTCACTTTTTGTTTTAAAATAAATTGTAAAAGATTTTTGCAGTTGAAAATAATTTTTTCACTGCTTTTTAACTGGATCATAGTCTAATCAAGCACTTAGTCTAGATCATTGTGAGACATTTCAAAATTCAACCAGTGAATTCAACGACATAGAACTATCTTCGTTCAACGCTCAGATTGCATCTAGACTAACCGAAAGGCTAAGCGAAGGAGTTCATATGCTGAAGCAAATATTTGATAACAAGTTGATGGTTGCTGTAGGGATTGTTGGTTTATCATTAATATCGGGTTGCGATAAAGGTGGAGGTTCTTTTTCAGTATTAACTGATGCTTCGTCTTTTCAACAAAATGCGGTGTTCACTCCAAGAAAACTGGATGTTCTCTTTGTTATTGATAACTCAGGATCAATGCAAACTTCACAACAAAACTTAGCAGCGAACTTTTCATCTTTCATCGACAAGTTCATTACTAAAGGATATGACTTTAAAATTGCAGTCACTACGTCTGATGCATTTTATGGTGATCAGTTTATTGGTACAAGTTGTTCTTTGTGTAACCAGGAACAAACTCGTTTCAGATCAGGAACAAATCCTAAAGTCTACGTGATTGATAATTTCAACTTTGATCTATCACAAGCTTCAGAAGTGACTCGTTTAAAAAATACTTTTACAGCTAATTCAGCTGTGGGTGTTTCTGGTAGTGGTGATGAAAGAGCTTTCTCGAGCTTTAAGGCGGCATTAAATTCACCATTAAATGTAGGCTTTCACAGAGCTGATGCTTTCTTAGCGGTTGTGATTATTTCTGACGAAGAAGATTTTTCACAAAATAGTATCAATATGAATGAATCGTACAGCAATACTGGATTACATACTGTTGCTTCATACAAAAGCTATTTGGATTCATTTACTGGTGGGCAAGCTTCGTCTGATTATTCGGTATCGACGATTTCAATCCTAGATAGCCAATGCTTAAATCAGTTAGGATCTGGTCGTAAAATCGGTCAACGCTATATGCAGTTAGCTGATTTAACAGGTGGTTCTAAAAATTCACTATGCGCTTCATTTGACCAATCATTAGATAACATCAGTACATCAATTTTGACTCAATCAAAACCAGTGTACACACTGAATAAAAAACCAATCGTGGCTTCTATTGTTGTTACTGTCGATGGTGTGACTGTTCCACAAAGTGCGACGAATGGTTGGTCATACGATGCAACTGCAAACACAATCACAATCAACGGTTCAACATATAAACCAGGACCTGGTTCAACTGTACAAATTTATTTCGATCCAGACTTAAACGGCTAAGAAGAAAAGGTAATGCATATGATACAAATAGAAAATAACTGGTATGTTTTGTTAGGCGATCAAAAATTTGGACCTTATGAATATAAGGTCATGATTCAAATGTTACAAAGCCATCAGTTGATGGATTACAACTATGTATGGGCAGCGCATTTAGAATCTTGGACACAGGTTTTTGAACTTAATGAATTTAGTAAAGACCGTTTTGCTGTTTTAATGCAAAACCCTGAATTAAAATCTGCTTTTATAGAACGTAAAAGCAGTCGTACAGAAGTACTTGTTCCATTGATGGGTC
>JAYUQO010000138.1:0-4167 GCA_043756765.1 Bdellovibrio sp.
AAAGAATTAGGGATCAGTCGTGCTGGTTTAATCATGAAAGTTGAAAAATACGGACTTGATAAACGTAAGCTGGCTAGGGTTTAGTGGCCAAATAACTGATTCGATAACTATTCGACAGTCTTGAAAAATTTTTCAAAATAACAGATTTTAAAAAGCCTCAAATAAACTAATTTGAGGCTTTTTTTGTTAAGTACGTTGACATATCTTTTTTATAATTCATTTTTACCAAGTTATTTCAGTAGCTTACCGCATCAATTCTAATGGCCATTTCGACTCTGCTTTTCAGTCTAAAAACGACATTCTTCGGCACAAGTATTGTATTAATTCCTAGTAGGGATCGACACGGACTGTGCAGTCAACTGTCAGTCAGAAGCCATGGGGAACGTATGAAAAGTATTACGGAAAATGTTGTTTGGGAAAAAACTGAAGCTCTAATTCAGGAAAAATACGGCAAACAAATTAAATTCAGATCTCTGAATTTATTCAATGCTGAGACTTTGCCTTATTCAAAAGGTGATGATTTGATTATTCCCCTGAACACTAAGTCAGTTCACTTAGGTGAGGTTATTATCAATCGCGGATCATTATTATCACCAGTCCAAAAAAACGAAGTCACTGATTTAGTTCATTTTTTAGTTGAGCCTCATGTATACAATACTCATCTTAAATTTAAACAGATGAATACCTCTATTGCTTCTGAATCAGATTCATTTGAGGATTTATCTAGCCCTTTCTTAAAAATTATTTCTAGTGAAGTACCAACTGAAAAACCGAAATTGGTGTCGCATATTATTCATTTAAGATCAGTGTCAGCGCTACAAAGAAAAAATGTAGCATTAAAAATTCATGAAATTGCAGAAAATAATCTGTTTGTTGATTTGACTGAGATTTCATCGCAGCTTACAACCGCTAATGATTTTAAACCGTTTTCAGAAACAACTATTTTTGTAAGTGATCTTAAATCTTTAAATCATCGTGAATTACAGTTGTTGGCTGATGGCGTAAAATCAAACCCATCTAAAACCCTTTTTATTGTTGGTTCGCAACTGCAAGAAAGTGATTTAGCAGAACTAGGTCTTGATGAAAGTTTAAAAAATGATCTATTGGCAATTTTATTTGATATCGACCGTGTGCCACTGAAACAGCAGACCAATACTGATGTTCTAGAATTGTTGTTTTTCAATCTTGAATAACAATTAATTACATGACACCATAATGTCATGTCGGTTGCTTTAGATAATCAAACTCATGCTTTTTTGAATCAGTACTTTAAAAATGATCAAATTAAGATTCACCAACTTGCTGGTGATGCTTCAGCCAGAAAGTATTACCGTATCATCCATAATCAAGACACTTATGTCTTAATGTCATGGCTACCTTTTGATGCCGAAAAATACCCATTTATTGATGTTCTACGGCATTTTGAATTAGCTAACGTGCATGTTCCAAAAATTAAAAAAATAGGCGCAGAACTAGGTTTAATTCTTCTTGAAGATCTTGGTGATTTAACTTTGGAAAGAAAATTTTGGGAATCATCACAGCAAGAACTTTCATGGCACTTCTATAAAAAATCACTGGATGAAATTATAAAAATTCATACTCAAGCCACACAGCTGAAGCAAAAAACAATTGCTAAAGAAATCATGTTTGATACGGCAAAGTTTATGTGGGAAATGAATTACGCAAAAGAGCATTTAATTGAAGGCGTTTTAAAATTTGATCTAAAATCAAATGCTCGAAAAGAATTATCCACACAATTAGATAAAGCCCTATTAGATATTTGTGAAAAACTACATGCTGAACCCAAAGTCATTTGTCATCGTGATTATCATTCAAGAAATTTGATGATCAAATTAGATAATATTTTTGTAATAGACTTTCAAGACGCAAGGTTGGGTCCTATTCAATATGATTTAGTCAGTCTTGTTAAAGATTCTTATGTTGATATTAATGATCAGTACGCAGAAAAAATGATCAATTACTATTTAGACAATACTGATTTTCTAAGATTATATAATAAAACAAAAGATCAGTTTTATTATATTTATGAAATTCAATCAATTCAAAGATGCTTTAAAGCTTGTGGTAGTTTTTCTAGTTTTATGAATACACGCGAAGATCGCAGATATTTAAAATATCTGACGCCAACTCTTAAAAAAGTCATGCGTTCATTGACTCACTTCCCAGAATACAAGCCATTACTGAATGTGCTTATTGATGCTGGTGCATTTGAAAAAAATTATGAACAGCTCTAACCAGGCCCAAACTTTTATTTTTGCAGCTGGCCTAGGAACGCGATTAAGACCCATTACTGAAAAACATCCAAAACCAACTATCCCGCTATTTGGTATACCTATGGGTTATTATATTCTTCCTTATTTAGAACAAGTTCAAATCACAAAATATATTGCGAACACATTTCACTTACCCGACCAAATTCATCACCTGTATAGAAATACGAAAAAAGAATTTTTCTTTTCCGATGAAAAAAATTTTATTAAAGGCAGTGCTGGTGGTTTAAAACAAGCTGAAAATATGATTTTGCCGAATATTCCAATTATCGTCGCTAATTCTGACGAAATATTTTTTACAAAAGAAGTTAACTTCTTGGATAAAGCTTTAAAGCAGCACACTGATAAAAAATCACTAGCGACATTAATCGTGATCGAACATCCTGAAGCTGGGCAAAAATTCGGCGGCATTTGGTGCAATAAAACAAAAGATCCAGCTAAAGTAAGTCATATTGGAAAAGATCCAACGAAAAAAAACTTAAAGCCATGGCATTATATTGGCCTACAGATTTTATCACCCGAAGTTTTAAAATTAATTGATCCTAACAAAGAATTAAACATTTTTTATGATGTGCTGATTCACCAACTGGATCAAAAAGATGTTTCAATTTATTCGATCACTGCTGATTGGTACGAAACTGGAAACTACACTGATTATCAATTGGCTAAAACTGAAATTTCAAAAAAAGCAGATCTGGCTATCTATAAAAACCATTTTGATCTATTAAAAAAATATCCGAAATCAGACCTGAGTGATTTGACCTAGTATAACCTGTTTTTTTGCCGAAGTGGCAGCTATCACGTTTGCTGGAATCTTCCATATACAGCAAGCAGCTAACAAGGCGAACGCTGCTCCTTCGATGCTTTGGGTTGACCAGTCGTAATCATCAACCGTAGAAATTTTAATGCTTTCAAGTTCGGCTTCGATTCTGCGAATTAAATATTTATTTTTTGCTCCGCCGCCGCAAAAAATAATTTCTTTTGGTTGCGGATTACAAAATTGTAAGTAGGCTTTTGTGATGGTTTGAACAGTTAGTTCAGTTAAAGTGGCTAATCGGTCTTCTAGTTTTAGATTTTCAAGTTGTGATCTGTATTGACTGTAAAATACTTTTCCGAATTGTTCACGGCCGCAGCTTTTTGGTGGTACTTGTTTAAAATATTTATGCTGCAGCATTTCTGCTAATAATGAAACATTAACTTTTCCGCGCGAAGCTAATTCGCCTTCTTTGTCATAGCTTAAACTGCTGTTTGAGGAATTACGCATTTCTTCGTCCATTAACATATTGGCAGGACCAGTATCAAAAGCTAATTTCAATTTTTTATTAGTGATAAGACTTAAATTACTAATGCCACCTAAGTTATGCAAGCTGACTGTTTTTTTATTCTGACCAAAAATCACTTGGTGAAAAAACGGAGCCAGCGGTGCGCCCTCACCACCAACTGCGATATCAGCGGATCTGAAATTAGACACTACAGTCTTTTTTGATTTAACGGCTATGTAGCTAGGTTCACCAATTTGTAATGTCGCTGTTTTACCTTGGTGAAAAACAGTTTGACCATGTAAACCTATAAGATCGATTTTTTTAAGTTGGCTAGGTAATTCAGAAAAGCAATCTGCATAAAATCGACCTAACTCGTGATTCAATAATGCTAATTCAGAAACATTCATTTCATTTTGGGCAGCTCGTAATAATTTTTTACGCAAAATCACAGGAAATGAAAATGAGTGCTGGCCCATGTACTTACAATCTAGATTTTTTTTATGAATTTTAACTTTAACGAAATCGACTCCGTCAAGACTGGTGCCACTCATGATGCCTAATACTTTTAATTCTGCCATAAAATAATTATGGACTAATTAGAGTATCTTGGTCAC
>JAYUQO010000139.1:0-4166 GCA_043756765.1 Bdellovibrio sp.
CACTTTCGGTAACATCATTTAATGGGCAATGGGAGTGGGTCTGGTTATTCGATTCTCGTTTTGAGCCAGCTTCGGTAACATTTATTTCCGGGCAATTCGCAATTTTGTTTTAATTGGTTATGTTTCAAGTTAACTTGTCGTTTCGCCGAATACAAAAAATGCAATTAATTGTACTTTATATTGTCATTTTATCATTATTTAGCTGTAGTAAATTGAGCACCAGTACAAAGAAAACAGAAGAGCCAGTAACGGATTCATCTTTTATTTGTGAGAAGTATTTTCAAGCTGATTGGTGTTCATCAAATTTGGAAACGACATCAAACATTACTTCAGTTTGTAGCGGTAATATTTTCTATGAAGATATAATATACAAATCAGTTTATCTTAAATCGAATTCAGGGAACACATGCCTTATTGATCTTGGTCATGGTGCTGAAGTCGTAAATGTGAATGGATGCTCATATGCAGTTAAAAATCAATTATCAGGTCCATCAGGTTTGGTTGATGTAATTAGCTGCTATGACACGTCGGGTGCAAATTCATACGTTGAAGGAATTAATTCTAACGGTGACCTATTTCGTGCTAATCATTTTCAGTAAGTCGTGAAGTTTATTTATTGAGGGGTTTAGTTCATTTATTTAATTTAGTGTGAATTCCAATTTCCCGATGGCCTACTTCTGGTGGCTTCATTAAGTTTCGTATGGCATCAAACACTGCACTAAATTGGTGATCATATTTTTTTTCTAGTTGAACGCTGGCATTTATTGCTATTGGACTATTTATCACGCTTGCAAGCATCACTGCTCCATATTCGGTGAAAACATAGGGTAATGAGCGACGCCCACCCCATGTTCCACTTGAGGTCGCAAATTGCGACCTCAAGACTTCCCTTTCAATTTCAGTAAGTTGAAACATAAAGTCGTCAGGAAAACGACTTACATTTCTTCTGACTTGTTCATTCAGACGCTTTGTCGGGACACCATAAATTTTTGCGACATCAGAATCTAATAAAACCTTTTTGCCACGAATTAATAAAATAGATTTTTGAATTTCTTCAGTTGGAAATCTGTATCCGACATTCGGAAATTTATTTTCAATAAGCCATGTTTATTTTGTCATCAAGTTGCAAATGTATACACAATGTATTATAATACTGTTGGAGTAGGATTTATGAAGAAAGAATATGATTTAAAATCAATGAAGCGAAAATCGGGCAAAGTTAAAACATACCCAGAGGCCTCAAAAGTTGCGATAAATATTCGTTTGGATGCGATCTTAGTGAATGATCTTAAAAATGAAGCCGAGCGAATGGGTTTACCATATCAAACATTTATAAACAGTATCTTACATCGTTTTATGACTGGCCAACTTATCGATAGGGTAGATGAGGTTGGGTAAAACATGGTGTTAACTGATAAACTTAAAAAGCAAATTGATATGATTAATCAGCATCATTGCTTGATGGTGTTCCCGATTAAAAATAAACCCGAAATTATGTCATTATGGAAAGCTCTTTACCCACGCACAACCATGCGCTGGGAATGGACCGAAGACGCAGATAATCGTGTAGTTCAATTATGGCATTCGCGCGAACAATTATCCAAATCTGGCGAAGTTGTGTATTCAAAATGGTTTCAAAATCGTGCAACTTTTTTTTCAAAAAAATTATTTGTGCAACTGCTAGCATATTTTGAAACCGCAAAAACTTATGAAATAATTTTAAATGGAAATAAAAATCAATCCAGAAACATGCGATTAATTCTTGAAGCTTTAGATATGGATTCACCCATATCAACAAAACAAGTTAAAGAAGCCTGCGAATTACAGGGGCGGTTGAATGAAGCCGCATTTAACAAAACCACAAAATATTTGTGGCAAAATTTATGTCTCATCGCTTTCGGGGAAATCAATGATTCAAGTTTTCCGTCTTTAGGCTATGCCAGTCCGAAAATTTTGTTTGAAGACTTATGGATCGAATCGCAGAAGATCAGTGTAGCTGCGGCCGAGAAGGAAATAGGTTTGTTATTAAAATCCCAGCCCGAAGTTTTAAAATGGCTTGGGAAGATGAAGGGGTAGGGGACGAAATAGTCTAGCGCAAATCTATTAATTAACTGATTAAATTATTTTTTTAACTCATCTGCTTTTTTGAGCTCTAGCATGCCTTTATCTATTTGCCCGATCTTTATATACGCAATAGCTCGACTTCTGTAAGCCTGTTCGTTGTTTGGATCGATGGCTATTGATTTATTAAGATATTTTAATGCATATTCTATATTTTTAGTTTCATTACCCTCTAAATCTAAATACATACTTCCTAAATTTGTATAGGCCATGGCAGATACAGAATTTACTTTCTCTATTTGACTAAGGATATTGATTGCTTGAGTTTTTTGACCATTCTTAAAAAGTAAAGTTGAGTAGTTGATATAGCCGGCTACAAAATTTGAATCGACCTGTATGGATTTTAAATAATAGTCCATAGCGGTTTGAAAATTATTAGTTTTCTCATTTAAGACGCCGAGGTTGAAATAAATATGTGGATCTTTAGCATTAATTTTCAATGCCTCAACTAGTTCGATAGAGGCTTCTTGGTATCTTTCTAATCTCATATAGCAAACAGCTAGACTGTATCTTGCGACAATATAATTTTTATCGATACTAATAGCTTCTTTAAATTTTTGAATAGACTGCTCGATGTTTCCTTCAATCATTAGTTGAATACCTAAATTATTGTTTGCAACACTGCTATTAGGATAATTTACATATGCATTTTCCCAGAGCGCTTTTGAATTTCTCCAGGTAAGTGATTGTTTGTATGTTAAAAAAGTAAACGAAAGGATTACTATTAATAATGTTAGGTGTGTGATTTTTCTGAAGATATTTTTTTGTCTAATATAATCAAAAGCTAGTGAAACAAAACAGAAAAGACCGATGCTAGGAAGATACATAAATCTATCTGCAAAGGAAAAATTGTTGCCGAACGGAATAATTTGTAAAACTGGTGCAATGCTAATTAAAAAAAACATATTAAGTAAAAGTGTTGGTCTTTTATCGATTTTTAAAAAAATAGTTGTTATTGAAATCCACAAGGCAATGAAAAAGTAAGATACATAATTAACGCTCACCACGCCTTTTTCATAAAAAGCACTTAACTTAACAGGTGCAACAGTTTTTTCAATATAGAAAGCTAAAGAATCGAAGCCATTTTTGATTAGCGATGCATAACTTAACCCTTTTTCATCTAATTGCGACGGGGAGTTGTGCAAATTGATATGAATGTAACAAAAAATACTAGTAACTATAATAAAGGGTATCAATCTAATTAATAGAATTTTAAGATTATCTTTTCGGTATAAAGAAATCATTATCAAAACTAATGGTAACGTTACTGACATTGCTTTTGTTGATACAGCAAGCACAAATAATAAAAAACTTAATAAATACAAAAAATTAATCTGTAAAACTCTAAGTGTTTTTTTGCTGATATACATAAACGTAATCAATGAAGTTAAATAGAAAAACGTTGAAAGAACATCTTTTCGTTGCGATAGCCAAGCTACTGACTCGACATGTAATGGGTGTATGCCAAAAAACAATGAAGTGAAGATTGAGACAAATAAACGGTTGGGCAAAAGAGTATTTACTAATAAGTAAACTAGTAACACATTCAAAAGATGAAGTATTAAATTGTTTATATGAAAAATGTAAGGATTCATTCCAAATACGGCATGCTCAATCGCAAAGCTAAGTGTCGTTATTGGTAAATAGTCTTCTGCATGCGTTTCAAAAAAAATTCTATTTAAATCGAAGTCAATAACTGCAGAATTTAAATATATTAGTGAAGGGTCATCAAAATCCACGAATTCAAACTGACTGACTTTAAAATACGGTAATGCACTAACTAATAGAACAATAAAAACCAGAAAGAAGTTTGAAACATTTAGTTTTTTACGAAAAGCCATCGAGTATACGTTATAAGAAAAGTATACTGATGGCTAAATCCTATTTTTGTTTTGCACTTTCCAGACTTTGATCTGGACGTGATATATAATTATCTGATGATATTTCCCTGGTCGGCCCCCATATTTAGTACCACATACATCGTGAGATTTTAGATTGCAAGTTGCATAAGATCCGGTTGTAAAGTTTCTGGTACAGGCGGCTTG
>JAYUQO010000140.1:0-11930 GCA_043756765.1 Bdellovibrio sp.
ATGATTTCTTCCACTGCATAATGCTTTCTTGCCACAAAGGCCCCTTTCGTTTGCCAAATCCTACCGTAGGACCTGGATTAGTTCTAGGGGGCCAGACCAGTTTCTGAAGTTTTCAACCAACAGTTTAAACTAATTAAAAACTGATTTCTTTTTTAAGTTCATCGCATAAGATTTTAATATTCGATTTTTCTTTATTTCGTGATAGAACAGACAACTTTATGTCATGACTAGCAAAAAAATTATTTTTACCTGATGCAGTAGTGTCTAGTATTCTTAAATTTTTATATTCAGATAAATTTTTTGCTACTCTTAAAGGAAGGATTGAGATCCCTAATTTTTTAATACAAAAATCAGCAGCGATCTCAAAACTTTCGACATGATTTATAAAGCTTTTTTCTAAATTAAATTTTCGCACTAATTCGATTAAGGTTTGTTCATCGTTAATGACAGCATCTGAAAATAAAAAAACTTGATGACAGCGATTAACTTTAGAATTCACTTTAGTACACTCCTTAAGTAAATCCTTATGAGCAAAAAATGCAAATTGATCACTGAATAATATATCAGATTCTACTTTCATATTTTTTTTTGGTGAGATAGTAATGGCCGCATCGATATCTTCTTTTAATAGCAGATCTGTTAACTTATCACTTCGGCCAATAAGTAATTGGATTTGTATGTGTGGAAAAGCCTCTTTGAATTTAAAATAAAAACTTGACCAAAAGTATTTAGCCACACTTTCGTATATGCCCAATCGAACAATCAGTTTTTTTTCTGCTGTATTTTGCTCAAGAACAACTGATAAATCTTCTGTCAAACGCAGAATATCTTTTGAATAATCATGAATATACTTCCCTTTTTCAGTAAGAGAAATACCTTTTGAAGTTCGATTAAAAACTTTAAAACCTAGAATATTTTCTAAATTTTTAATTTTTGTAGAAAGACTAGGTTGAGATATATTTAAATGCGCCGCCGCACTTAAAACACTGCCGTGCTTTACAATGCTGCTGATTGTAACTATTTTTTCTAAATGTTCCAGAAGAAGCTGTTTTCTCATGTTTTTAGCCTCGGTGCCTTTTTGTTAAAAGTAGGTATTAATTGTTTTTTAGTCGTTGTTAAAGCTTTACAATTCATATAGCAATAAAAGATACTATAAAATATTTGTTATAGTCAAATCATATACCGATATTAATAAATAGTATTATTTTAAAATTTGAGCTTGCAGTACATTATATATAGAAAAGAGGATGAAATGAAAAAAATACTACTATTATTACTTATAACAACAACTAATGCATTCGGGCTAGAAGTCGGAGATTTCTATAAAGAAGACGCGCAGCTAATTCATCTTATGGGTGCGCAATCAGAACAAATATCAAGTTTGTCTGACCGATTGAATAATCATGAATTTTTAGTTTTGGAGTTTTTTCTGACAACATGTAGTGCTTGCAGAGAAAACAGACCAATATTCATGAGCTTAGCGCGTGACTTATCACATAAAGCCGTTTTCAAGTTTGTCGGTATTGACAATAAAGAATCTACTTTGAGGTCATTTTATCAATCCCAATTATCAGAAATAATATTTTTCCCGTATGTATTAGACAATAAGCGTATAGCGGCTAAAAGTTTTAATATTCAATCAACACCTACGTCATTTATATTAGACCGAAACAATAGAATAATTTACAAACACGAAGGTGTATTCAGTAAAATTGATTTAGAAAAAATTAATGAATTAATAAATTAAAAAATAACCGGGATGCATTATGATTACTAAAAAATTTATTTTTAATGTCTTTTATTTTATCGTGCTATCTCTTAGCTTTTCAGAATATGGCTTCGCTGCTGAAATCGTCGAACAGGAACAGTATGGGGATTCCCCAGACCTTACACTCATAAATGACAGTAAATATGATCTGTCGAGGTCATTTTTTGGTTATAAACCTACACTGGGACGGGGATTGCGAGATCAGTTGAATTCAAGCGGAGGTTCTGCATGTACATCTTGTTCACATTAATCATTACTGTTTTAGTACCTAATGTAGGATTCGCATTGAACGCGAAATCAGTTAAGTTCTCAACGTCAAAATCTAATTTAAATGGCAGCTTGAATTCTACAAAAATTGAAGAACGCCTTCAAAATAATATTTTTTCTACATCTCTTGAGGTCAAAGAAATTAATTTGAAGCCATATTGGAAATTAAATTTAGGCTACTCGCAAAATACAACTGATGTAAGTAACTATAAGGTTTATGATTATGTTGGTAATGAATCAAGCCTGGGCGATCATGTCACTGAACATAATATACTGATCGATCAATTGTTTTTTTTTGGCAACCAAAATATTTTACAAGTGACATCATCATCTAACTTTGGAACTTCACCGTTAAGAAAATCAGTGACTGCAGCAACTTTTTATAAAAAAATTAATAATTACAATGTATTTAACATAGGGCTAGGCTATCAAGTTCAAAATTTGCCAAAAAATTACTTCACTAACCCAGATAACAATGATCGCCTCGAACGGCCGTCTCAGCTGACGACTCACAGTATAAATTTAGGGTACGAAAAAATTTGGACTGAAACCTACAAAATGAAAGTTGAAATGCACTATGGCCATCGCAAAGAGGATCGTCCGGCATACTATGGATTAATCAGTAAGAATTTATATGTGGTTAATGATGATTCTGCTGTTCGAACGGATTTTGGTTATTTGGTCGAGGATGAGAAAAAAAAACTTATGACTGATGTTGGTTACCTATCTAGTTATTTTATCGAGAGTAAATGGATTTCTAATATTGATCAGTATTATAGCTATGCTTTTGGTTACGGGTTAGAAATGAATAAAGAAAAGAAAACCTGGTCTAAAACAACTGAACAAATTGGCATGGATCAGTTTTTATTCGGTATCAAATATGAAAATTCGAAATGGATTATCAATCTAGATACAGCATATGCTGTTTATAATACTAAACAAAAAGGTTTTAGCTTTAATGGAGGAATTGAATGGCTTTTTTAAAATTAGTGACAATATGTATTTTTTTGACCTCATGTGGTTCTCAATTAGATTATCTTGTTGGTGGTCGCGGACTGGAAGATCCCCAAGTTGATGGTTTTGAGATTACTGGAGTTTTAAAAGATATAAATGGAAATAGTTATAATTTGTCAAAAACTGAAAAGCCGCGAATCATAATATTTGCAGCGACTTTTTGTAGTGTTTGCCAAAGAGAACACAGGAACTTAAGAGACCTTATGATGCAAAATCAAAATCAACTTCCTGATAACGTTGATATTTTGACGATAATGGTTGATGCCCTAGACAGTACAGACAGTCTTGAGTTTCAAGATTTGACGAAAATTCAATGGTCACCCTACTATCAAATTGATAATGAGCTTAAAAATATATTATGTGGTGAAAATGCAGGTACTCCCTGTATAGTTGTAGAAAAGCCAAATGTTGGAGTAGTCTTTAAACATGTAGGTGGTGTGTCTATCGAAGAATTACAATCAATCACAGGAGTTTGGAAATGGTAGCAATAAAAACAGTTATTTTTTTACTATTTATATCTTTTCAATGTTTTGCAAACACAATTGATATAAAAAACTTGAAAGATATTGATCAAAAAAAAGTAGAGTTGACAGGCAATGAAAATAAACTATTTCTTTACTTCTGGACTTATTGGTGCCCAGAATGTGAGGGAAAAATTAAAAAATTTTTTCCTGAAAATATGAATAAAACTAAAATTCAAATTATTACAGTCAATACAGATTCAAAAGAAAACAAAGTCAGAAATTTTATTGAAAAGCATCAAATGAAAATGACTGTTGTCATGGATACTGAAAAGTCATTAAGAAGAGCTGCACAAGTCAACGGTGTGCCTGCTTGGGCTATTTTGTCTAAAAAAGATGATCGCTGGATTGTTGAGAAATCAAAAGTTGGCTTTGATGAAGACGAAGTAAGAAAAGTATTAGAAATTAAATAGTCGTTAAGTTATCTTTATAAGGAATAATTTATGTTTCAAATAATATCAATTTTCGGAGCCGGATTGTTGTCGAGTTTGTCGCCTTGTGTTTACCCTATGATACCGATAACTGTAGGTTATTTAGGATTACAAGCTAAAGAAGAGTCTACGAAAACTAAAATCATACTCTTTTTTCTAGGGCAAGTTGTCGCTTTCACCGCTATTGGTATGTTAGCTGTGCAACTAGGAGAAATCTTTGGGTTCACATCGCAAAATGTGTGGGTTCACAGATTCATAGGCTTCTTGCTTGTGTTATTTGGATTTTTTTCCGTATTTAATTATATGCCTTCATTCATGTTGGCTTTGAACTCTAAAAAGCAAACAGGTTTTATCAAGCAGAGCAGCTATTTATTTCCATTTGTCGTCGGTATATCAAGCGCTTTAATAGCATCACCGTGCTCAAGCCCAATACTGGGTACAGTCTTAACAAATATTGCGACTACAGGAAATTATTTGACTGGGGCATTGTTGATGATGATTTACGGTATTGGAGCTTCTCTCATTTTTTTAATAGTGGGATTTGGTTTATTAAAAATTCAAAAACTACCTCGAGCTGGTGATTGGATGAATCATTTTCATCGATTTTCAAGCTTTTTGATTTTAGCTGTTGGATTGTATTATTTATATCTGGGTTTTTTCGACAATTAAATTCAATAAATAATAACTATGGCAATATTATCTTGAGCAACTGCTCTAAGGATCCTCTATATCCCGGTACTTCCAAATAAAAGCACCAAGGGTCACAAATAGAATCACTAGGGTGGCGGCGAAACCATAGCCGTAGCCTTCGTCGGGGTGATTCGAATAGTTTAACGCAAAATAAAACATAAAAGATTTATTCACCAGCATAGGCATAATCAAAGTTCTTAAAAAATCTTTGAGAACTTTTTTAGGACTCTGCGGTTTGTTCTGAATTTCTGTTGAATCAGACTGTTCTGACAAAGTTGGCTTTTCCTTGATGAAAGGCGTTTTGATTTAAAAATAAATGATAATGAATATCACTTGATTTAGAAAGCATAGCGCTGACCCCGCAATATTTTGTCATCGATAAATCAACAGCCTTTTTATATAATTCTGGATCAACTGTTGATCCGATCAAATAAAAATTGATATGGATATCGGTAAATACGTGGGGATGTTCTGATGTTAATTCGGTTTCGGCTTTGATATCAAAAGATTGAAATTCAACTTTGTATTTTTTAAGAAGACTAACAACATCCATGCCCGTACAACCAATCAGTCCACTTAATAAATATTCTTTCGGGTTGGGGCCTCTGTCGCTACCGCCGGATTCTTTTTTTTCCGTCGGTAAATAAGTGATGGTCACGAACTTGAACTTCAAAGCCAAGATCCTTAATCCAATGTACTTCTGCATTTAATGCCATCGTAGTCTCCTTCTGAGTTCTTGTTTAAGTATACAAATAAGCCCAGTAAATCAAAGCCAGCTGACCAACAAGGCGCAGTGCGTGTGCCCAATCAGGAAGTGGTTTTTTTGTAAATGGCAAAACCATTTTGGCTTTGTACATGTGGTAATTCGCAGGATAAATTGCAATTAAAAGTGCAACGATTCCCCAAGCTGAAATCGATTGTGTTGTCGGGAAAAACAAACCTAGCCCAAGAATAACCTCAGCTAAGCCTGAAAGATAAATAAGTGGTAAGTGATACGGCAAATAAGGCGGCATAAGTTTTAAGTAAGCTTTCGGATTAGCGAAATGATAAACTCCTGCGATAATATATAATCCAGCCATAACGTAAAGCATATTTGTCCCTCATTAATTAAGTAAGCTGTCATGAGCATAAATTGAACTTGTCTGATGAGCTAGAATAAAATAGAAATTAAGTATGAAATCTATTTTAAAGTGTATGTTATTGTTTTTTGTATCGACACAGTCATCAGCAGATCAACCTTATGGATTATCGGGCTTATGGGTCGGCCAAGGTATCATGATCGTTAAAGATCAAAACATCACAGAAAAATGCACTATGAATTTAAAAATTGATCATCAGCCAGACTATTTCAAAGTGATCAAATCCGAATTCAAATGTGGCGTCATGAATATCAGAAATAAAGATCAAGCCCCTTTAAAAATTTTTAATAACGAAATTTACATCGGCGAAAAAGTTATAGGTACAGTTTCTGCAGAACACTTAGCTAGTTTTTTGAAATTAACTGACGGTCGAGAACAAATGTACAAAATGCAGTTAAGTGCTGATCGCAATCAGCTGATGTATTTTGACCGCGTTCAATGGACTGATGTTTTTGAAACAACAATTCAAGGGCAACTTAGTCGACTGTTGAATAATCATAAAGAAGATAAATAAACTGTGGCACAAATTGATGAGCTGATTCAAAAAATACCGAGACCTGTTTTAGTTGTTGTTGTCTTAGTGATTGCTTTGGCTGTGATTGTTTCACAAAATCCGTTAAGCGATGGGTGTAATGTTGAAATCGCAAATTTTGACAAGAATGTTCGTGGAACCTTAGTCGGCTACAGAACAGCTTCTAAAAAAATTCAGTATGCACAAATTGATAGTCTCAGAGACATTTGCAAAGACGGTAACAGCCAAGGCTCTTGTGAGGATTATTTTAAAGGAATCAGAAAAATTGCTGATGCCATGAGAAACACACCCGAAAAATGTTATCCGCTACTATCGCAAGAATACGTTAAATTGATTCCAGCATTACAACAGGGAATAAAAATAATGGCATTAACTGCCTGGGGGATTAAGCCTCCTGAAAATTTAGCGCAACGTTTAGGTTGGCTAACTGAAAGTGATATTTACGGTTTTTGTCGAGCTAAGGACTTGCTGATTAAAACCTTAGGACCTGAGGCTTTTAAAGGTTATCGGATGTCGATTTATCAAGAGCTGCCAAATGCATGGCCAGAAAAGATGTCTTTAGAAAAGCGCTCTGAAGCCAATCGCCCCAGAGCGCTCAGAGTTGTGAATAATCCGAACGGCACTCTTGATGAAAAAGATATTTATGAAAAAAGTATTTTCTCACTACGCTGTGATTTGTATCAGTAGCTTTTTCGTTAACTTTTTCTTCAAAGTTTTCTAGATTAATCCTAATTGAATAAAATCCCAACTTTTTGTTTCAGCTTTAATTTTTCCGATAAAGAAAAAATCAGGATCGTCTTTATGTGTGATTACATATTTTTGATTTGATTCTTTTTTCAAAGTCCAATCTTTTGGACAAAGGCCAAACTGTTGAAGGCTTTGGGTTAAGATACTCATTTGATTCTGACTGTTTTTCTGACTATTAATGATTTGCATAAAGACCCCCTCTGTCTTGATTAAGGGATATGCAAATTAGGTGATTAATTTAAACAGCTTCAGAAGAGATATGTTTGATTTAGGGGGTTATTTTTCTTAAAAATGGGACTTACTCTATAAAATCAGACTTGATGAAGACAAATAAAAACGGCTCATTTTCATGAGCCGTATAGGGATTAACAACAACTGGGTTGTATATCTAAATTTAAATACCTAATTGACTAGTAGTCAAAAGGAACTGGACTTATTAATTCAGGTCTAGTGCTTGTATCATAAGCGTCAGTACCATTGGGTAGTAAACCTAGGCTACGCGCTTTTTTAACAGCAGAAGCGACTTTCTTTTGTTGAGACAAGCTCAATTTAGAGATACGAGCAGGAGTAATTTTTCCTGCATCAGCAATAAAACGACTTAATGAAGCCGGATCTTTGTAATCAAATACATGATCTCCAGCGTATTCTGTACGATACTTGCTACGAGTAGATTTACGATTGTTTTCGCGATTATTGTCTTTTTCCATTTAAAACCTCTTGCCAAGTTAGGAATAACTGAATATATCAGAAAGCTCGGTTTTGGAAGCTTTATTTTTAATTTAAGCTTTTGGCTAAAAACACGAGAAAATAAGAAAGTCATAAGGAGTCTAGAAAATGAGCCGTTGTGAATTATCGGGCAAAGCCCCTGTAGTTAAAAATTTAGTCAGTCACTCGAATATTAAGACAAAGTCTACGGCTCAGCCAAATGTGCAAAGAAAACGCATTTTCAGCAAGACTTTGAATGAAATGGTTCGTCTTTATATGGCGACAAGTACAATCAGAGACATGGAACACACAGGTGGCTTTGATAAATACATTTTAAATCAAACAGATGACGTTTTATCAAGACGTGCTCTTGAAGTTAAATCGCGCATCCGTCGTAAAATCAGTAAAGCTAAAAAAGCGTAATTGAAGGGTCTATATTATGTTGAAATTGAAAATTAAAAAAGGCGACAAAGTACAAGTTATTGCTGGATCTGATAAAGGCAAAAAAGGCACAGTGGTTGAAGTTAATCCAACAGCTTTAAAAATTAAAGTTGAAGGCGTTAAAGTTCAAACTCACTACGATAAAAAAGATGGTCTTCTTAAAAAAGAAGGTTTCATCGATTATTCAAATGTGAAATTAGTTGAAGCCGCTAGCAAGGCAACAAAAGAGAAAAAAACAGCTAAGAAATCAGCTGCTAAATCTAAATAGTCCAAAGTATTAATAGATTCAATACGTCTGGGAACTTCCTTCCCAGACAATATCCCAATTTTTCAAGCCCAGTCCAATCTTCATACGACAAATAAAGTTTATAACCACATAATAAAGCTATGAAAAAGTTATTTTACTTGGTCATTAGTTTCTTTTTTATTTTATCTGTGACAGCAGAAAACTCAACGCCAGTCAGTCCAACACCTGTACCCTCTGCAGAAGTACCGGTTGCAAGTGATGTAGCAAACACATCTTCAGTAAATGGTGCAGCTAGAAATGTTTTTTACGTTTGCAAGCGTGAACGGGAAGTACGTTGGTTAAGAGTATTCATGACTGAATCAAACAGTAAATGTAAAACTATGTATTCTAAAGAAGGTTACATTCAGGTCGTTAGCTCTGCGACTTATTTTTCATCTTGTGAAAGTGTCTTGCTGAATGTTAAGAAAAACATAGAAGACGGCGGATTCAAATGTCAGGTGCAACAATTAGGCTCAATGATAGAAATCGAATAATATGAAAGCTGTACAATGAAAGCTGTAATAGTTCAACTTAACTCGAGTGAAGTAATTGATGAAAATATCAATCAAATTAAAAAAATAATCACTGAATTTTTAAATCAACAAAGTTTAAATCAACATAGTTTAAATCAACATAGTCACGAAGTACCTGTTTTGTTTGTATTGCCTGAGAACAGTCTTTACATGCGGGCTTCTGATAAAGCTGTTGTTAAGGCCATAGCCATTGATTCAAGTGAAATGAAGCTGGCGCAGGCTTTTTGTGATGAAAAGAAAATATACATTCACTTAACCACAGCCTTAAAAGATCAAAATAAAATATGGAATGCTTCGGTTTTGCTAAAACCTGATCAGCCTCCACAAATTACTTATAAAAAAATTCATTTGTTTGATATTCAGTTATACGGTGAAAAGCCAGTTTGCGAAAGTGATGTCTTTACTCATGGTGAAACTGTAACGTTCTTTGATTTAGATGGCCTGCGATTTGGGTCTTCGATTTGTTATGATGTTCGCTTTGCTGAGCTTTTTAGCCAGCATGCAAAAAACAAAGTGGATGTGATTTTAGTTCCCGCGGCGTTTTTAGTAAAAACAGGGCAAGCCCATTGGGAAATTTTACTACGAGCCCGCGCCATTGAAAGCCAAGCCTATGTTCTAGCGCCAGGACAGGTGGGGGAGCATCATAATTTAGATCGCTCACACCACAGGAAAACCTATGGTCATTCAATGGCGATAGATCCTTGGGGTTCTATTCTTGAATTAAATAAGGACCAAGTGGGTTGTTTTCAGGTTGAAATTGATCTGGAGAAAATCAAATCCGTGCGACAACAAATCCCCATGTCGAGTCACCGTCGTTTGAATATAAAATAATCAATTTTTGGCCTTTATTTTATTCTTAATTAGGTCTAAAACTAAGTTATGAAATTAATACTCTATTTTTTATTTGTCAGCACTATCGTTTTTATGACTGCATCTGATGTTTTTGCGCAAAGTCGTTTAGAACTTTCAGAAAAAGTGCGTGAAAAAAAATATAAAGGTTCTTTTGATGAAGATGAACTTAAAGTTCAAAAAGACTTCATCCATCCTAGCAAAAAAAGTAAAGCCGAAGAAGCTGACGAAGGTTTTTAATTTACTATAAAAAGCAGAAATAAACAGGAGTTGAGATGTCATTCGATCATTTACCTGAAGGTGTAACCCGAGAAATCATGGATGTAGATGTTCTGATCGTGGGCGGCGGCGCTGCGGGCCTTGCGTGTGCTTATAAAATTGCGACTGATATCGAAAAGCACAATCAAGCGATCGCTGAAGGAAAACTTCAAACTGATCCCATTCCTGATCAAATGATCGTTGTTTTAGAAAAAGGTTCTGAAATCGGTGCCCATAGTTTTTCTGGGGCTGTGCTAAATCCTAAAGCTTTAAAAGAACTTATTCCTAATTATTTAGAACTAGGTTGTCCTTTAGATTCAGAAGTTAAAAAAGATGCTGTTTATTACTTGAGCGAAAAATCAGCTTTTAAATTGCCAATTACTCCGCCGCCTTTTCATAATATGGGAAATTATATTATTTCACTTTCAAAATTTAATCGCTGGTTAGCTTCGCAATGTGAAGCTAAAGGTATTAATATTTTCCCGGGATTTGCTGCCGTTGAAGCGCTTTGCGAAGGTGATAAAATTGTTGGCGTCAGAACTGGCGATAAGGGTCGTGACAAAGAAGGCAATCTTAAAGCTAATTTTGAACCGGGATTAATTCTGAAAGCTAAAACTACAGTATTTGCTGAAGGCACACGCGGAAGTTTATTTAAACAAGTTTCAAAAAAATTAAATCTGCGTGCCGGAAAAAATCACGAAGTTTTCGAAGAGGGCGTTAAAGAAATTATTCAAATGCCTACAGGCACTGTTGAAGCAGGCCAGGTGATTCACACAATGGGTTACCCGCTGAATAAATCAATTGGTGGAACTTTTATTTATACAATCCCAGGAGATAAAATCATTTTAGGTCTTGTGGCCTATTTAGATTCAAATGATCCCATGCTTGATCCGCACCGTGAATTGCAAAAATTAAAAACTCATCCATTTATTGCAAATATGATTCAAGGTGGAAAAGTGATTGCTTACGGGGGTAAGACCTTGCCTGCCGGTGGTTGGTATTCGATGCCGAAACTTTTTGGTGATGGCTGGATGGTTTGCGGAGATTCAGCCAGTATGGTAGATGTGCAAAAGCTTAAAGGCATACATTTAGCGATGAAATCAGGAATGGCTGCAGCAGAGACAGCTTTTGATACGATTAAATCCCAAGATTTTTCAAGTACAGCTTTAAAGTCTTATGAAGAAAAAATTCATAACTCTTTTGTGAAGTCCGAACTTTATCGTGTTAGAAATTTTCATCAGACACTATCTAAAGGGCTTTTAGCTTCACTTCCGCTGATTGCATTACAGGAAATCACTGGTGGACGCGGACTTTTTGATAATATGCCAGCACACCTTGATGCGACGACAACAAAATCAGTTAAAGAAGTTTGGGGTGTTGAAAACGGCTTTTCAGCACCAGAAAACAATCTTCCTAAAGCAGATGGCGTATTGATGTTTGATAAATTGGGTAGTGTTTACTTAACAGGAACAAGTCACGACGAGGACTCTCCTAATCATTTAAAGCTATTAAATGGCGATGTCTGCCGCGAACAGTGCCAACCTAAGTTTAATTCGCCTTGTGTGCAGTTTTGCCCGGCTAGCGTCTATGAAATGCTTCCCTCAAAGTTGGATAGCACCAAGTATGATTTACAAATCAATTATACGAACTGTATTCACTGTAAGACCTGTGATATTAAATGTCCTCACGAAAATATTGATTGGACTGTGCCCGAAGGCGGCGGTGGACCTAAATATATGGAAACATAAA
>JAYUQO010000141.1:0-11908 GCA_043756765.1 Bdellovibrio sp.
GCCAGCGTTTATTAATGTTTTTCGCAAATTTTTCATAGAATCAACGGATTCATTCACAAATTCAGTGAATCCATTTTCTTTAAAAAAATGTCGTGTTGATTCTAATTGATTTTTAAGGCGCGAACCCACGTTGAAAACAACTTTATTTGCATCAGGGTTTATTTTTTTTATTTTTAAAAGTTCAGTATTTAAATCTTCGGCTGTTGTGGTTTCATCGATAGTGACTATCAACGAAGCTGCAGCTAATGATAAGTTTTTAGAACTTTCAAAGGTGTAATTGTTTTCTTGCAACTTTTCTGTGACTTGAACAACGCTGCCGCCTAATCTAAATGGCTTTAAACGGTCAAGATAGCGCGTCACGACGAAAACCTGATCGATAGCAAGTACCGTGTCAGGCAGTGATTTTATGAATTGATTCAAAGAGTTTTTAAATGAGGACTGAGGTAAAAAAAAGCTTTTATGAAACAAAGTTGTCTGTGTTTTATTTGGAGTTCCATTTGGGCTGACCTCGCGAGCTTCAATCTCAACGTAAGTTTCACCTAAATAAATCGCTAGCACAGTATTAGACATATAAAGTCTTTTCATGTTAGATATTGTCAGATCGAGGGTCAATCATGAAAGTGTCTGCTGAAATTTTAAATTTAGTTCCCTATAAGCCTGGTAAACCCATTGCGGAAACACAAAGAGAATTTGGTTTAACTGAAGTCTATAAATTAGCCAGTAATGAAAACCCGTTGGGCCCAAGCCCTTTAGCTATCGAGGCGATTAAAAAGGCACTGAGCTCCCAACATCGTTATCCAGATCCTTCATGCTTTGAATTAGTTCAAAAAATTTCTAAAAAATGGAACGTCCCGACAACACAGATCGGGATTGGTAACGGGTCAAATGAAATTATTGATCTGTTGATCCGTATTTTTTGTGAATCTGGTGATGCAATTTTAACTTCTGAAGCGGCTTTTGTGGCTTACAAAGTTTGCGCCCAAGCCGCACGAGTTAAAGTTAGAACAGTACCGTTAAGAGGAAAAGATTTAACAATGGATTTAAAAGCGCTTGCTGATGATTTTTATCGCAATCCATCGGCTAAAACTAAAATTATTTTTATTCCTAATCCAAATAACCCAACAGGAACCTGTGTTGGCGGATCAGAACTTGATGAATTTTTAGTGCGCATGGGAAACCGTGATGATGTATTGTTGGTTTTTGACGAAGCTTACACTGAATACGTTCGCGACCCTGAATTTAAAGAAGCAGTTCAGTTTTATAAAAATTATTCGAATGTGATTGTGATTAAAACGTTTTCTAAAGTTTACGGTTTAGCGGGTTTACGTTTGGGGGCCTTATTAGCCCCGGAATATGTATTAGAATATTATAATAGAGTCAGAAATCCATTTAATGTGAATGAATTAGCGCAAGTTGCGGGTATAGCAGCTTTAGATGATCAAGATTACCTGAAAGCTTCGCAAAAAATAGTTTGGGATGGATTGGATTATTTTTACATAGAATTAAAGCGATTGGGTTTGCCGTATTTTAAATCTGAAGCTAATTTTGTTTTATTCGACACTTTAAGAATTGCTGATGACTGTTTTCAAAATTTGCTTAAAAAAGGGATTATTTTAAGGCCCGTTGGCAATTATGGTTTTAAGACGCACTTAAGAATGACTGTGGGTCAGCCTATGGAAAACAAAAAAGCGATCGAAGCCATTGAAAAAATGCTGACTGAGGTTCCAATTATCAGGTAGTGTCGCCACATTATGGGATATGTTATTACTGTCGATGGACCTGCAGCTTCAGGAAAATCGTCACTGAGTCGTGAACTTTCAAAAAAATTCCAGGTACCATGGGTATCGACTGGTGCTTTTTACCGTGGGCTTGGTTATGCGGCGCTTCAAACCGGTGTAGATCTTAATAACCCCATAGCTTTAACTGAACTTTGCCACTCCGATGTTTGGGAAATCAGATTATCTTTTGAAAGAACTTTAGTTTACTTTAAAAACCAAGATGTGACCGATGCAATTGCACAAGAAGCAGTCGGAAATGTGGCAAGCCAAATCAGCCAATACCTTGAAGTCCGACAATCACTTTTAGATAATCAGCGCCAATTCGCAGTGAATAATAAGGGTCTTATTGCTGAAGGCCGTGACTGCGGAACCGTAGTTTTCCCTTATGCAGAAGCGAAGATTTATTTAACAGCTCATTCTGAAAATCGGGCACAACGTCGGGCCCAAGAACAGGGTCTTGATCAAGCGGTTTTAATCGAACAACAAAAAATCCGCGACAGGCAGGATTCCACTCGCAAAGTAGCCCCATTGCAGGTGCCTAATAATGCCCTTGTTTTAGACACATCCGAGTTAGATCTTTTAACAGTTGTTGATCTCGCAGAAAAACATATTCGTTCGCAAATTCAGTCTTTGTAATACCCTTCTTTGAAGGTACTAAGACCCCGTCTAGTCATTGGTTTTGGCTCTTATTTTCTCGATTGACCGAATCTTCAAAAACCCGTAGAACGACTCTTCACCCTTTGAGTTCCAAGAGGATTCTTTGCGTGGGAGGAAAGAAAAAAACAAACATGAACAAAACACTAAGCAAAAGCCAAAAAGAAAAACTATCGGTCTTAGCACTATTAGATGCTGAAGATGCAAAAATTCCAGCGAATCCAGGGATTCATTCTGGAGCTCAGAAAGCTGGAGAGTTTGAAAAACTTTTCGAAGCTGCAACTAAAGAACAAGATTTCAACGTCGGTGACGTTGTCATGGGATTAGTTGTTGAAGTGCAATCAGATTACGTATTAGTTGATATCAACTACAAATCTGAGGGCTTAATTCCTATCAATGAATTTCGCGTGGTAGATGGCGTTCGCCAAATCAAACCAGGCGATAAAATTGAAGTTCTCATTGATCGTATTGAAAATGAAAATGGCATGGTCGCATTATCTAAAGATAAAGCTGACATGTTACGTGCTTGGTCTGATATTTCTAAAGCCGCTGAAAACGAAGAAATCATTGAAGGTTTAGTGATTGCAAAAGTTAAAGGCGGATTAAGTGTTGATATCGGCGTTAAAGCTTTCTTACCGGGTTCACAAATCGATTTACGTCCAGTGCGTAATATGGATGTTTACTTAGGTAAAAAATATAAATTTAAAGTTATCAAATTTAACAAAAAACGTGGAAACATCGTTCTTTCTCGTCGTGCAATTCTTGAAGAAGAACGCGATACATTGAAAGCTCAAACAGCTGATCAAATGAAAGAGGGCGCAACAGTTATGGGTCTTGTGAAAAACATCACAGACTACGGCGCTTTCATTGATTTAGGTGGTTTAGATGGTCTATTACACATTACTGACATGAGCTGGGGACGTATTAAACATCCGTCTGAAGTGATCAACGTTGGTGACGAAATTAAAGTTAAAATCTTAAAATACGATACTGAAAAAGAACGCGTATCTTTAGGTATGAAACAATTAACTGAAGATCCATGGGCAGCTGTTCATGCTCAGTATTCAATTGGTTCAAAACATAAAGGTAAAGTTGTGTCAGTTGCAGAATATGGCGCTTTCGTCGAACTAGGTGACGGAGTTGAAGGTTTAATCCATGTTTCAGAAATGTCATGGACTAAACGTGTAAAACACGCCAATCAAATCGTACAAGTTGAACAACAAGTTGATGTTCAAGTTTTAGCAATTGATATGGAAAATCGCCGTATTAGCTTAGGTATGAAACAGCTTCAAACTAACCCATGGTTAGAAATGAAAGAAACTTACCCACCAGGAACAATCATTGAAGGTGAAGTTAAATCAATCACTGACTTTGGTGTTTTCATTGGTATCGAAGAAGGCATCGACGGCCTAGTTCATATTTCTGATTTCTCTTGGACTAAACGTGTAAATCATCCGTCTGAGATGTTTGCTAAAGGCCAAAAAGTTCGCGCCGTTGTATTAGGTGTCGATACGGAAAACGAAAGATTCTCTTTAGGTATTAAACAACTTGAAGGTGATCCTTGGTCACAAATCGAAACAAAATATGGAATCGGAACTCAACACGAAGTGAAAGTAACTAAAACAGTTGATTTCGGTGCTTTCGTTGAACTTGAATCTGATATCGAAGGCTTAATCCACATTTCTGAATTAACAACTGATAAAATAAACACAGTTGAAGATTTCATTAAACCAGGTCAAACGATTAAAGCTGAAGTGATCACAATCGATAAAGATGCGCGTAAAGTGGGTCTTTCTTCTAAACTTGTGAAACTTCGTGAACAAAAAGGTGACGTGGAAGATTATGCTAAAAAAATCATTACAACATCTAAAACAAGTTTAGGTGATATGTTTGGTGATCAATTAAAAGGTCTTAAAAAAGACTAATTAGCTGTGATGTCTTAATAAAGGCTACTGCGAAGCGAAATAAGTGGGCTAAAAATTCATTAAAGTTCACTTAAACAGCCAAGACAGTAGTCAAAAATCGAAAATCTGAATATGATTATAAGGGAGCAAGAAGCTCCCTTATTTTTTTATCCATTTTAAGGCAACATAGACAGATATCGGAGATTTATGGACAAATTTTTAAATCGTAAAACATTTGCACTCGCTATATTAATTTTAATTGGCTGGGGTTTTTACAAAGCTGTAAACAGTTTTTCAGCGATGACTTCAAAAGAAGAAGTTCGCAAATTTTCTAAAAATGAAATATTACACCTTGAAATTAACGGTGTGATTATGAACGGTAAAAAGTTTTTAAGTACGCTGAAGAAATATCAAAAAGAAGATTCTGTTAAAGCCATCGTCATTGATATTAATTCACCGGGCGGGGCAGTGGGTCCGTCGCAAGAAATTTATTACGAAATTCTTCGTGCCAAAAAAGAAACGAAGAAACCCATTATTTGTGTATCAACGGGATTAATTGCCAGCGGCGGTTATTATGCCGCTTTAGCCTGTGATCAAATCTTAGTGGCCCCAGGCGCTATGGTGGGATCAATCGGTGTGATCATGGAATTCGCCAATTTAGAAAAATTGTATGATTGGGCAAAAGTTCAAAGATACACAATCACATCAGGAAAATTTAAAGATTCTGGTTCTGAATATCGCCCCATGCGTGATGATGAACGCGCTTTATTTCAGGATATGATTAATGATGTTTACAATCAATTCAGAAACACAGTGGCGACAGCTCGTGATCTTAAAATTGATTATGTCAGTCAGTATGCTGATGGTCGTGTGATGACCGGTTCACAGGCTGTGAAATTAAAATTTGCTGATGTTGAAGGAACACTTGAAGACGCTATTCGTTTAGCTGCGCAGCGGGCACAATTAGGTGATGATTACGAAGTTTTTAGACCTAAAAAATCAAGAATGTCTTTTTTAGATATTTTAACTGATAACGATGAAGAAGACGAATTAAATTCTTTATCTGAATTTGCTGATCAAATGAAATCTATGCGCGGTCAAAACATTGAATCAGCAATTAAAAATGTTTTTAAAACAAAATATTTAAATCAACCATTATACCTTATGCCAGGATACTGGGAATAATATGGCTAAAGCTAAATCTTCTGCAAAATCATTAACAAAATCAGTGAAAAAATCTTTTGTTAAATTAGATGAAGAGATTTGGCCTTTAGAACGAGACCTGTTTTTCAGACCTGGTCGTATGAAATATGTTAGAAAACTGATTAAGCCTAAGGGGTGTGTTTTCTGTACGTCAGCAAAAAATACTGAAAATGTAAAAACATTGTGTATTTACAAAAGTAAAACTTCACAAATCGTTTTAAATAAATACCCGTATAACAACGGTCATTTATTGGTTTTACCATTAAGACATGTTGGTGATATTTTAAGTTTATCGCAAGCTGAATATTTAGATCTTCATCAGACGCTGAAGCTTGCAGTGCAAGCCATTAAAGATGTGTATAGCCCTCACGGTTTAAACATCGGTATGAATCACGGAGCAACGGGTGGTGCGGGGATTCCAGATCATTTGCATTACCATATCGTGCCTAGATGGAACAGCGATCTTAATTTTTTTCCGCTGATTGCAGAAACAAAACTGATTATCGAAACAGTCGAAACCAGTTATAAAAATTTTACCAATTATTTTACTAAAGTAATAAACATGACAAATAATAGTCATGTACAAAAAAAGCCTTCTCAAAAAAGGAGCCGAAAATGAATTCATTTTCAGTAGCACCAGTGACTCCGGTTGTAAAAAAATTATTAATTGCAAATATTTCGATTTGGTTTTTTATTCAAATTATCTTAGACCGTTTTTTTGGTTTTCAAGGTTGGAGAAACCTGATTCTAGTTCCAGATTTAGTAATCGAAAAATTTTACATTTGGCAGTTGGTCACTTATATGTTTTTTCATGCAATGGCTCCGACCCATATTTTATTTAATATGTTGATGTTGTGGTTTTTCGGATCAGAACTTGAAAAAACATGGGGTTCTAAATTTTTCACGATTTATTATTTTTTCACAGGTACAGCAGCCGCTGTGATTTACTGCTTAGTTGTCGGCATCTATTCAGCCTCAACAGGTTTTCGGCCCGTCTTAGTGACTCCAGTCATGGGGGCTTCAGGTGCTTTATTTGGTCTATTGATCGCTTATGGCATTTTGTTTTCAGAACGTGTGATTTACTTTATGGGTTTATTTCCGTTACGAGCAAAGTACTTTGTGATTATTGCCGGGGCTGTGGACATGGCTTCGCTGATCACGACCGGTTTCTCAGGCAGTGACGTGGCGTACTTGGCCCATTTAGGCGGGCTTGTTTCTGGGTTTTTATTCTTAAAAGGCCATGTTTATTACAAAAGAAATATGGTTGCTAGTAAACTTAAGCGAAAAAGCTCAAATTTAAGGCTAGTAGTCGACAATGAAAAGCCTAAATCGAGTGAAAATCCAAAGTACTGGAATTAACTGTAGATTTCATATCATTTTTAGCTTAAATATAAGGACTATTTTTCGGCTGTATTTTTTCAGCTATCACAGGAGACCTTTATGTCATTAAATAAATCAGTAGAAAATTTAAAATTCGATAAACGTTTATTTGAGATTAATTTACGCCTTGGTCGTGTGACTCAAGAAGAAATCGAAAAATACGACAAAAGCTTAGTTGATCTTGAATCTGATTCTGAAAAAATTGATATCGAAGGCACAGAAAAAGTTGACGATAGCCTATAGTACTTGGTTAAGGCTTATAAAGCCGACCATTCTTCACGTAATATTTTTAAATCGTTATTTTCTTCAATAAGATAAAGGGTTTTAATCCCTTTATCTTGATGTTGATCTGATGTGTAGTTTTGCACGAACTTTACTAAGTACTGATTCTTCTGATGAAAGATATGCGGTTCACCCATAGCTACACCTATTTTTTGATACATCTTTTTTAATTTTTCTTTATGTTTTAGCCAACTTTCTTTATTAAAGCCTGGGGCTGAAAAACGATCTGAATACAATTTTATATAAGGCTCTAAATTCTGAGTTTCCCAAACTGATTTCCAGTTCTGCACCCAATTCATAATTTTTAATTTGCGATCACTGTGGGTTTTAAAATCAACCCAATTTGTTTTATCATTAATAATCAAATAACTTTTATTTAAAGAAATTTTATCTGATAAAGATTTAATAATATCATTTCTGACGACCACACAACCGCGTGAACCACGATTCAAGGGCACATTATCCGGAACTGAATGCAGCCAAATACCTGAACCAGTTTTGTTATCATATTTATCAAAAACGTTGGGGTAGTTGGTGGTAAAAGCTAAAGACCCATAAAGATCAAAAGGAATCTGCGGTTGAGTCATCTTTTCCTGAAGTAAATAAATACCTTCTGGGGTTTTATGATCATCACGTTTTGTTTTGTTACCACCACTTTTACCAATATCAATTTCAAAAGCTTCATTGGTGTTTAGTTTATCAGGGCTTGAAAAAAAATAAAGTTTACGAGCCGTTTTATCCGCTAATAGGATAGGGCTTGCCAGTTCTGAGTCTTTCGATACTTGCAAGACTTCAAGTGGCTTCATTGACTGATCACTTGCAGATATTTTCACTGCAAGAAATAAGACTGTAAATAGCGTAAAATACTTAGTCATTTTCATACTGGGTTATAAATATTGTCTCACTCTGATACGAAAGACAACTCCTTATGGGGTTAATCACTCTGTCATATGCCGTAACGTTTATTTAAATTATTTAACTTATGTCTTAAGACCTTTGTCGGAAGATCCGATAGTTTATTTAAGAACTATTTTTTACAGACCTCATTTTTATAGGGAATACTTATTATGAAAGAAAAATTACAACTGATTATGAATGCTATGTTGATCACACTTAACTTAAGCGGACTATGTATTGGTTCATACTGGGTTTATTCAGCAACAGTTGGTTACGAATCCCCATACATTATTGAAGAAACCTTAAGAAAGCCTGCAAGCCTTCCAGAGGAATTTGAAAAAACATCTAATATATATACGATGGATAAATTTATTGTGAATCTATCTGGCCAGCCAAGAAGAACAATCAGATTACAAGTGAACTTAGATATGATGAGCGCAAGATCATTCACTGAAATCATGGAATCTGATAAAACAGCTAAAGCCCGTGATCGTATTATTCGTTTATTAAATGATAAAACTTATTCTGATCTAGAATCGATTCAAGGTAAGTTATTTTTAAAAGATAAAATCGTTGAAGAAGTGAATAAAGTTTTAACTGCTGGTTTAGTTAAAGACGTTTACTTTACAGACTTTGTGATTAATTAGTTTTATTTATTCTTATTCTGATAAATTTTTACACCGATGTAGCTGCCTGCCGCTAGTAACAGTAATAAAAATCCAAGAAACATTTCGTTTTGCAATAAGCCTTTTTTACTACTGGCGTTTAATTCGTCTTCTGCAGCTAACAAATCACTGGGTATTGCTTGGCTAATACCATCACCTAAAAATTCACCAGAACCACGAATCGGTCCTAAATCAGGACGCGATAAAATATCTTTTGTCGCAATAACCCGTAGTGATTGAATCGTTTTGTTAAAATTCACGCCATGTTTTGCAAAGTGACTTGTGTGTGCGCTGAAAGTTATCAGTATAGCAATTTGATCTTTCACTGTGGCTGCATAGCGAGTGTAATAATTTTGAACTTCACTGTTGACGTGCATCGCATCTAACCAAGTGTGACCATTATAAAGTTCTTCTCGAGGTGGTTTGACAACTTTGGATTGAATAGCTCCGCCAGATTTTAAATTAACGGCCATCGGTTTTGACATATGATCTTGGTAGATGGCAAAGCTGTCTGAAGGTCCTTTTTCTTTAGCTGTTAAGATAATGACGGCTTCTTTAGATTCTTGAGGGTCTTCGCTACGGCAAACCCATTCAGTTTGTTCCAGTTTACATTTCCATGTATCAAGCATCTCAAATGAGATGTAAGCATTTTTAAAAGTCCGTGCATTTGATGAAAAAGAGAAAAAAAGCATAAAACATAAAATAAAGAACTTCAAAGTATGCGATCTCATGTTGCCTCACTAGTTGGAATACATTTACAATAAATAATATTATAGTCATAATTTTGTGATCACACAAAGGGGTAATTTATGTTAAACCTGTCTCAACTCCAGACTTTCGTCATGGTTGTCTCTGAAGGAAGTATGACAGCTGCTGCTGATAAGCTTTTTTTAACTCAGCCAGCGGTCAGTCAACAAATGAAAAACTTAGAAGACGAATTAGGTGTCGAACTGATTGCCCGAGGTTCAAAACAGATTAAAACCACAGCCCAAGGTGAACTGCTTTACGACCACGCTAAGAAAATTTTAAATTTATCCCAACAAGCCGAAATCGCCATTAAATCTGTTGGCGCTCAGCTTAAAGGCCAACTTAAAATCGGGACTTTAAATTCGATAGGTCTTCATCTGATGAGCCCCGTGGTCAGCCGATTACTTAAATATAATCCAGATTTTAAAATTAAAGTTGATTACGCCAAAGGTGAAGACCTGATCAAAAGCTATGAAAAAGGCGAATTAGACGTTGTCGTGTTACCTGATGTTGAAAAAAACTATAATATCACATTAAAAAATTCTGAAGCCGATACTTTGTTAAAAGAAGAAATGTGGTTAGTCGGTTCTGGTAAAGATGAATTTTATCCGCCGACTGTGACATTAGCTGAGATTAAAAAAATTCCTTACGTGCATTTTGCGAACGAATTTCCGGCCTTTGATAAAATTTTATTAGAAAAAATGGGAACACTACCTGCAGTTTTTGAATCATCAAATGTGGGAACTTTAAAACGGGTCATTGAAAACGGATTAGGCATTGGTTTTCTACCAGCCCATTCAGTGAAAAAACAAATACGTGGTGGCAGATTAAATAAAATCAAAGTCACTGATTTTGAATTTAACACTGAATTTAAATATTACCGTAAAACAATCGGACCTGCGGCAAAAACAGCTGAAATATTTTTTCAAGCTTTAACTAGTGATCAGGAAAGAAATTAAACAGCTAACTAAAACAACACTGAATCTGGTAAACCCATGCGGGCTGCTATCAAGCGAACAATTTCGCTGGCCGTTTCTTCAAGGGCCCGTTCAGTGACGTTGAATACTGGCCAACGTTTATTTTGTTTAAATAAATTTTCCGCAAATTCAATTTCTTTCATGATCTGCTGAAGCGAAGCATAATCGCCGCCCGCATCTTGACCAAATTTTTCAAGGCGATTTTTTCTAATTCTTTGTAATGTATCAATATCAATAATTAATCCAACAACTTTTCTTTGATCAATTTTAAATAATTGCTCAGGCGGCGGTGAATTTAAAACCAACGGAATATTGGCCACTTTCCAGCCTTTATGACTAAGGAAAATACTTAGCGGTGTCTTACTGGTTCGACTAATACCCACCAGCACAATGTCAGCTTTATCCAGTTCATGAGTCGTCTTGCCGTCATCGTGTCTAACTGTGTATTCGATGGCTTCAATGCGTTTATAATAATGATCGTTAGTTTGTCGTAATAATCCTGTTTGGCTTGATGACGGCACGCCAAAGAAATCATCTAGCGTTGATATTAAAGGGCCTAATAAGTCAGTTGCAGGAATTGATTTATTAGTGCAAGTTTCGGCAATTTTTTTTCTAGTTAAGGGACTTGCAAATGTGTAAGCAATCATACCCCGCTTATCAAAACAATCATCGATGGTTTTAAGAACTTGTTCATCCGTTCTTAAATTTTTACAGCGAATAATATTAATTTCTTGTGCTGCGTACTGCACAAGTGCTGCGCGCACCATAGTGGCTGCGGTTTCTCCGGTGCCGTCTGATAAAATAAAAATGGTGTGGATATTTTGCGGTATCGTCATGATTAGTAGTAATCATGTTGGATTAAAGATTTTTGTAAATTTTCACAACGTAGTCTTAACCAAGGATCAGCGACTTCCGTGAATAAAACTATATATTCATTTTGATCAAGCCTAATTAGTAAACCACAGGCTTTTTCACTTTGAATTAGATTTTCTAATTTAAGTTCTTTGAGTAATGGCACAGCCGGAGTTCTTAAAATATTAAAATAAGGTGAAGTCGGTAATTTAAAATTTAATTTTAATGTGGGGATGTCGGCCGTGTGACCATTTAAAAACAATTTAATAATAGCTTCATTTTTAACAAATAAGCCCATTTCAAAAAATGGAATCAATCGTGTAAAAAAAAGCCCCCACTTTTCAGGCGATTCATTGAATTGAATGTTAGCCAATAACTGGTGATTGGGTTCCACATTAAATTTTTCGTTAGTGTAAATTTTTAAGTGTTCTTGAACATCATCTTGATCAAATAGGTTTTCAACTTTTTCAAAAATATTTTTTTCCATACTGTAACTGTATAATCACTGTAAATGGAAATGAAGTTTATTTTTAGTCAGAAACGATGTCGAAATGTTTTAAACTGGATTT
>JAYUQO010000142.1:0-11876 GCA_043756765.1 Bdellovibrio sp.
CTTCGGCTGATAACTGTGTAATAGCTTCAGCAGCTGTGATGCCTGTTTCAGGGTTCATTCGTAAATCTAATAAAGAATCATTTTTATACGAAAACCCACGCTGTGGATCATCAATCTGCATTGAAGAAATACCAAGGTCAGCTAAGATCATATCGACTTTAGGAATTTGATTTTCGATTAAAAACTTTTTTGTTTGGCTGAAGTTTATCGCACCAATAAGTAAAGTCGATTCCGGAAAACCTAAAGCTTGTAAGCGCTTCACAGTTTTTGGTCGTTCGATTGGGTCTTGATCTAAGGCAATCAATTTACCACCCGGTTGAAGTTTTGGTAAAATAAACGACGAATGCCCACCATAACCCAGTGTTGCATCTAAAGCAATTTCACCAGACTGTGGATTTAGGATTTCTAAAATTTCATTCACGCATATCGGGCGATGAGTCCCTAAAGGTGTGGCCCCGCGATTTTTGACTTTTTCCATGTCATTGGCGTATTTTTCAGGATTTAATTCTTTATATTTTTCGCTAGCCTTTCTGGGATTTCTTCCAGAATAGCGAACGCGGCGTTTAGGTTTTTCTGTTTTATCAGATGGCTTTTCAGACGTTTCATCAGACATATAAATTATAAACTGATTGTTTTTTCAGTTTTAAATTTTTGATCGTACTTTCTGACTTCGGATGTTTTAAGTTCAACAATGACTTTTAATTTTTTAGCACGTCCATCGATAGATTTTTTAGAAACAGTTTTGTTATTTCTTAAAAATGTCAGCTCGATGTTGTTTTCATTAAACCATGAAATTGTTAATCCAGCTAAGTTGGGTGTAGATAACTGAACTGCATCTGCAGTTTGAGTCAGTCCATCAATTAAAGTCATTCGTTTTAAAAACTGGTGCCACATGTTTTCTTGATCAACAGCGCAGAAATGTTTAACCATCATATTTCGCATAATGCAGCTATTGTGTGTTGGTCTGAATGTTTTGCGTCCTGATTCAGAATAGGTTGAGAATGATGCTAAAATTGATTCATCGAAATTATAGTCTTTTGAGTAAGTGTATACATAAGCAGTCGCTAGAACATTGTCTTGATCTTGAATATTTTCTTTAACTTCTAAAGTATTGATTTTTTCATTCACATCAAGACCATCAATAATATAAAAATTACGATCGTTGTGATATGTTCCGCCTAAATCTATTCTTTTGTTATTAACGGTGACGCTAACATCATCAGGGCTTGACCAGCCAACAGTGCTTAGTTCTAAACCCACTTTTTCACCAATTTCAGTTTGAAAAGTTGTTTTGTAGGGATTATTCTTAAGGTTTTGCCATAGGTAATACCCACCAATTAATTTTGATGTGTAAGTTGACTGATCGTTTCTCCAGTGGCTCCATTTTTCAGCTCTGGCATCTGATGATGAATTTGCTCCGCTGTAAACTTGACCGCCGTCGTATTCTTCACCGACGTTGCCAAAGTTGTGTCCTAATTCATGACGAAGTACAATCATTCCGCTTTTTTCTGATCGTGTAGAAATAGCATAGCGTCCGCCAAGACCACCGTAAAAATCATCATTAGCAATGACGATCGGGTAATCTGTTTTTGGAGCGTAAGCTAAAGCCCGTTCTAACGCTGATTGATTACCTGGGTAAATCGCACGTTTTGAACCTTTCGGTGTTCTATAAAGTTCAAAAGCTGTGTCTTTCGGTGAACCATCGCCAAGCCCTGATTCATTTGAAGCCACAAAGACTGCGTGCACTTGGAATAACGGTAAATAACTATCAAAAGTTGATTCAGTGAATAAATTTTCGGTGATTCGTTTAGCGTCTGCGAAAAATTTTTCTTTTTCTGGTTCCGTGTAGCCATCACCTAAAATAGTTAAATGAATGCGGTTGTTAATTGGACCGTCGGTGACAAAACTTCGGACTTCGACAGATTTTAATTCTTTGGACTCTAGATTTTTTGTTAGAGCTAATTTTTTAAGAAATAAATTTTCTTTTGAATTTAATTCTGATTTCAATGTTTCTTTAAGAAAACTTTGATCCTGTTTTGAATCTGTATTTGCTTCAGCTAAGAAATAAGGAAGATTTTGCACAACTTCAGGTGTTATGTATTTGATCTGTGATTTAACAGCTTCAATACCGATTATTTCTGATTTCGAAGCTGATTTCGTATGAGTGGTTTTCTCGATGACTTTAAAGTAGTCAGCTAACAAAACAGACGGTTGAAAAAATAGACTTATAATTGACGCTAAAAATAGATTTTTTTTCATACGACTTACGATTCCCTAAAAAATGAACTGGGTCAATTGTATTGGTTAAATTGTAAGCTATTTGAGGGTTGAAATTTATTTTATGTTAGCTAATCTTAATCTAATAAGCTATGTCTACAGGCATGAAAATTGAGATTTCAAAAACCAAACAACCTAAAGTAAAGCCTGATTTTAGTCAGTTAGGTTTTGGTAAATACTTTTCTGACCATATGTTTATGGCTCAATTTTCTAAAGCTCAAGGTTGGCATTCGGCACGAATTCAACCGTATGGTCCATTAAGTATAGAACCAGGTGCGTCAGTTCTTCATTACAGCCAAACTTTATTTGAAGGAATGAAGGCTTTCAGACAAACCAACGGCGACATTGTTTTATTTAGACCTAGTTTTAATGCTAAACGCTTACAGCAGGGTGCAGATCGCCTTTGTATGGAAGCACCCTCTACTGAATTGATGACGCAGGCTTTGCATGAACTTGTTAAAGTCGATCATGACTGGGTACCAACAGCTTTTGGATCGTCGTTGTATTTGCGACCAACACTCATCGGCACAGAATCATTTTTAGGCGTTAGGCCTGCAGATGATTATTTATTTTTTATTATCGCTTCACCTGTTGGCTCCTATTATTCTGAAGGATCAAATCCAGTTAAAATTTGGATTGAAAGCGAATACACGCGCGCAGCCCAAGGTGGTTTAGGGTTCACTAAGGCCGGTGCAAACTACGCTGCCAGCTTAAAAGCAGCCCTTGTTGCTAAGAAAAAAGGTTATTCACAAGTTCTTTGGTTAGATTCAAACCATGAAAAAATTGAAGAAGTCGGCACGATGAACGTGTTTTTTGTTTTTGAAAACGAAATTGTTACTCCAGCTTTGAGCGGAACAATTTTAGCCGGTGGAGTTCGCGAATGCGCTATTCAAATGCTAAAACACTTAGGTTATAAAGTTTCAGAAAGAACAATTACATTAGATGAAGTTAAAAAATCCTATGAAACTGGAAAATTAAAAGAAGTCTTCGGTACAGGCACTGCGGCCGTTATTTCGCCAGTTGGTGAGCTAGCGAATGAACACATTAAAATGATCATTAATAATAACCAACCTGGCGACGTCGCCAAACAATTGTATTCTGAAATCACAGCCATTCAATACGGACAGAAAAAAGATATTTTTAACTGGCTTGAAAAAGTCATGTAAGTTATTAATAAATTGATTCTAGCTGGCTTAGAAAATTTTGCAGTTTAGAATTTTTCTGAATTAAATCCATAAAATTATAATCCAAAGCTTTTTCTAAGGGCTGAGTAACGCCATTCATGCGCAAATAAAATTCTGTCGTTGAATAACGAAATACAGGATTTAAATCAAAAGCTTTTTTGGATAAAGATCTTAAAATTTTTATTTGCTGACTGTCTTTTGGCGACGAACCAACAAAAGCTGCTTGAAGTATTTGATCAAAATCAGATTCACTGATTTTTTCAGTTAAAAAATTGCTGTGTAAGTAAGAAAATAGCATCACCTGAAAAACAGATTTCGCAGTATGAGTCTCAATCATTTTATGTAAAGTCGTCACATTTTCAAAATCAGCATAATAAGAATTCATCTGTAAGAATATTTTATGAAATGTGTCTTTGGCTTCAGCTATAGCCATGAATTCACAAGCGTTGGCGAAAGATTCTTCAATCAGTGTGATTAGAATCAAGACTTCTTTCTGATTGTTGTAATCTACGCGTAAATTTAAATCTTCACTGATTGATCTAGCATAAGCATGACAAGATTCATGGAAAACATAATTTGGTCTTAAATTATTTTCTAAATGCTGCCAAATGATTTGCGTAGGATGTTTATTTTCTAAATTTTCTAATAAGGTCACATTATCTAAATAGGGGATCGTCTTAGATTTTAGGATGTTTTCGAGTTGGCTCATGCCAAAAACTGCGTAATCAGCATTAAATGAATCTGAATAAGTAAACCCTAAAGCTAAGACTTTATTTCTTATAGTATTAAAAACGCAGTTATTTTCTAGTAGATAAGCATCCCCCAGATTATTTTTAATCTGTTGGGGATTTTTATTTTTCAGATGCTGTTCTAAAATTACTTTTAACTTCATATTGTTTATTCAATATTACAAATGCCTTGCGTGAAACTGAATATGGTTTTCAATGAAGCTTGCGATAAAATAGTAACTATGATCATAATTTTCTTGATAACGAACATTCAATTTTTGCTGTGAGCTGTTGCTGGCTAGAACTAGATTGTTTGTTAACAATCTTTCAGCTAAAAACTGATCCGCACTACCTTGTTCAATTAAGATTTGGTCATAACGGTACACACCCGATTTAATTAATTCTGTCGCATCATACATTTTCCAGGCTTCTTCATTATCGCCCAGATAGCCTGTAAAAGCTTTTCGGCCCCAAGGACTTTGCATGGGGTTTACTATTGGTGCAAACGCAGAAACAGATTTAAATTTTTCTTTTTCACGAAGCCCCATAATTAAAGCCCCGTGACCACCCATTGAATGACCAAAAATAGAGATTTTGTTTTTCATTTGGTATTCTGTGACAATAAGATCATAAAGTTCATCAGTGATGTAGCTGTACATTTTGTAATGATCTTTGTAGCCAGGAGTTGTTGCATCAACGTAAAAGCCTGCACCTGATCCAAAGTCTATACCATCGTGTTCGTTGGGTAAATTTAACCCGCGCGGGGATGTATCTGGACAAATCACCATAAATCCAGCTTCAGCTAAATGTTTTTGCGCACCGGCTTTGGCCATAAAGTTTTCATCAGTGCATGTAAGCCCAGACAACCAAATCAAGCAGCCCTTAATTTTACGATCAGGGACATAAGTTGAATAATTCATTTTTGTTTTTGTTAGAACTGAATCGTGTTCATGAAAGCGAACAGTTCCGTTAAAACATTTGTGTTCTTTTAAAACTTTAATACCAAGCCCCTTGCTGTTGTGACCTATGAAAAACTATTTGTGATCAAACAAGATCACGGAACGAATACTTTTTCCCTCGTGCATATAATCAAACGCAGTGTTGATTTGTTCAAGTGGTAATTGAAAAGTAACCATATCGTCAATATTGATTTCCCCAGACATGTACTGTTCAACGAATCCTGGCAGCTCTGAACGGCCTTTAACGCCGCCGAATGCTGAACCTTTCCAGACACGGCCAGTGACTAATTGAAAAGGCCTGGTTTTAATTTCTTGTCCAGCGCCTGCCACACCAATCACAATTGATTGGCCCCAACCACGATGCGCACATTCAAGTGCGGCACGCATTAAATCCACATGACCAACACATTCAAAAGAATAATCAACGCCCCATTCAGTCATTTCAACAATCACTTGTTGTACGGGCTTATCGAATTTTTTTGGATTCACAAAATCTGTAGCTCCAAATTTTTTTGCTATCTCCCATTTCTGATCGTTAATATCAACAGCAATAATTCGTGCGGCACCTGCCATTTTTGCGCCTTGAATAACTGATAAACCAATACCACCTAAACCGAATACAGCGACAGTAGCACCCTTTTCAACTTTCGCTGTTTTTAAAACAGCACCGATTCCTGTGGTTACTCCACAGCCTAAGAGGCAAATTTTTTCAAGCGGAGCTTTCGGATTAACTTTAGCTAAAGCGATTTCAGGAACCACAGTGTATTCGGCAAAGGTAGAACACCCCATATAGTGATGAATCATTTTTCCGTCTTTAGAAAAACGTGATGTACCATCAGGCATAAGACCTTTTCCCTGTGTCGCGCGAATGCGTACGCAAAGATTGGTTTTTCCTGATGTACAAAATTTGCAAGTACCACATTCAGGAGTATAAAGTGGGATAACATGATCGCCTTTTTTTAATGTTGTGACACCTTCACCAACAGATTCAACAATACCGCCGCCTTCATGACCTAAAATAACAGGAAACAATCCTTCAGGATCATCACCAGACAATGTGAATGCGTCAGTATGACAAACGCCAGTAGCGATAACTTTAACAAGAACTTCGCCAGCTTTGGGTAATTCAAGATCAATTTCTTCGATTTTAAGAGGTTGACCTGGGCCCCAGGCAACTGCAGCTTTAATTTTCATAGAGTTAGTCCTTTTCAATATATTTTTAAAAGTTTATAGAATTATTTATTGAGCCTAAAAATTAAAGAGCTAAAACTTTTAAGTAAAGTTCAACATGCGAAGGTGCTAGGACATTGCCTAAATGACCACCGTACGGAAACAAAAAAAGTCTTTCGCTAAAATTTTGTCTTAAAAGATCAATGTCTGATGGTTTAACAATAAAATCATCGGTGTTTTCTATAATAAAAACACGAGAATCATTTTTTAAGTTTTCAACTTGCGAATAAAAACTAGATTCATAATTTGTGTCTTTAGACTGCTCTTCAGGCGCAAGCGATGCCATGACAATTTTATCCATGTACTGAGAAAAGTTAATGGTCTGACTTTCTTCATTGCGTTTATTTAAACTGAATCTTGAATAAGGGGATTTAAGAACTCCACGGTCGATGATAAACTGAGTCCCAAAAACAATATTTTGCAGACTAAAACGAAACGAATCACCGATCAGCCATTGAATTTCTTTATGACCTATCTGTTGCTGTTTCATAAATTTAAAAATGGCCTGAACCGGATCAGCTGATGGTGGAGTTGTGAGCGCCGCTTCGTATGTTGCTACGCGTATGCTGCTTTTGCGTAATTCAGGAATATCTTTTCCTTGATCATAAAGATAATCTAATTTTTTCAAACCAAAATCGGGATCCATAGCTGGATTGATCAAAACGATTTTTTTAAAAATTGGCTGCGCTTGAGTTAAATCATAAGGGGCTAAAAATCCAGCCAGTAATCCGCCGTAAGAATAACCCACCAAAGAAATATCATTAAATTTCATTCCTTGTTTTTTTGCGTAATTCAGAACCCATTTTATCCATGTGTAATATTCAATTTTGTCTCTTGGATTGTAACCTGGGGCTGCGGCTTCAGAAATGGCTACAGCATAAATCCATGAAACAGTTCCTGGAAGAACAATGACGTTGTAGCCTTTTTTGTAGAACTGCTCAGCCATAGTAACGCCTACGCCAGAATTTCCATTGCCTCCTACACCAGAGATAATCAAAACCAGTGGTGCAGTTTCAGAATGTTGAAATGTAGCAAGCTTAATGATTAATTCGCGATCAAGAACTTTAATTTCTTTACGATCCGATCGGTATCGAACAGCCCATGTTTGGGGTTTAACTTTTGGCGCAGCAAATGCTGAAAACAAACTGGCTATATAGGCATTCTTTGTTGGGAACGGGTAATCTACTGCTGCAATTTCTGTAGCGTTTGCGATTGATTGCGAAAACATAACGATTGATAGAACGAAAATTAAATTAAAAATCATTTTAACTGACGTAAGCATATTATTCCTTTTTCAGAGTGAAACAGTTTTAAGCAAAACAGAGGATAATGGGAAGCTAATACTCTAGAAAATGACATTTTTTGCTATTGGGCTTGTTGAATTAGAAATTATTCAGTCGACAGGTTCAAATTTGGTACATCTTTGCCCAGTAAACAGTCAAAATCTCTATGATTATATTTGTCTAAGCAGTAAATACCGTTTACTGCTTTAACTATGAATTCAGACTTATTTCAAACCTCCGTTGATCCAAGTATGCTTCCCCTGGCGGAAAGAATGCGTCCGCAGACTATTGAAGACGTGTATGGGCAGTCTCATATTTTATCGTCGGGTTCAGCGTTATTCAGACTTTTTAAAAATCACCAATTACTAAATCTTATTTTTTGGGGCCCGCCAGGCACAGGTAAAACAAGTTTGGCGATGGCTTTATCTAAGCTTTCACAATCCCATTTTATTCAGTTAAACGCAGTCGATGCCGGAGTTAAAGAACTCAAGGCGTCTTGTGAAGACGGACGTAATCGTAAATTACAATATCAACAAAAAACTCTGTTATTTGTTGATGAAATTCACCGATTTAATAAAACCCAGCAAGATGTGCTTTTGCCGTTTGTTGAACGCGGGGATATTTATTTAGTCGGCGCAACAACTGAATACCCAAGTTATGAATTAAATAAAGCATTATTAAGTCGTTGCCAAGTCGTCGAATTTAAAAAATTACAAACTAATGATCTTAAAAAAATTCTTGATAAAACTGTAGTTGAAAATCAAATTACTTTAGATGAGGTTTTACAAGCTGATACAGTTTCAGATTTGATTCAATTTTCAGATGGTGATGCCAGACGATTGCTAAACATTTTAGAAACTGTGATTAAATATTATAAAGTTAAAAATGATTTTGATACGTTCCCATTAAGTCCCGCCGATTTTGAAAAATTAATGGGTCGAAAAATGATCACTTATGATAAAAAATCTGAACAGCATTATGACTGTATCTCGGCGTTCATAAAATCCATGCGCGGTTCAGATCCTGATGCGGCTTTGTATTACTGTGCGCGTATGCTTGAGGGCGGGGAAGATCCATTATTTATCGTCAGACGAATGATTATTTTTGCCAGTGAAGATATCGGCAATGCCGACCCACGCGCGCTGACAATTGCTGTGTCGTGTTTGCAAGCGGTCGAAGCTATTGGTTTGCCTGAGGGGCGATTAGCTATTGGCCAAACCGTGACTTACTTAGCTAGCTGTCCGAAATCAAATAGTTCGTACACGGCCATAAATAAAGCGATTGAATTTGTTCAAAAAACGGGGACACCAGAAATTCCGATGGCGTTACGATCAGCCCAAAAAGGCCAAGGGTATTTGTACCCACATGATTATCCTAAAGGTTTTATTGAACAGAATTACTGGCCGCAATCGATTTCTAAAAATCAATTTTATATTCCCACACAAAGTGGTTTTGAAAAAAACATCAGCGATTATTTGAAGTGGTTGAAAACAAAAATTTAGCAGCTAACAGCTAAAAACTAAAGACCTAAAAATTGATTTAATTGTGCATGGTTAGGATCAGAAGAACCATGAGTTAATGTTCTTAAATCCATAATTGATCCATCAGAAAACTGACAAATCGTGATATTCACTTTTGTGTTTAAAACCTGAGTTATTATAATTTCACCTGTGCAATGAGTGATATTTTCTTTGTAGTTTGCAACAGATGTTGGAACTAAAATTTGATTAAAATAATGAAGAACATCTAAAGAACCTAAATAGGAATGACCAAATTCACAAAGACCGATTTGATCGTTATGTGTTTTAACTTCTGTAAAGTGTCCGCCAGCTAAGCGGCAATTACGTATTAAAGGGTTTTGAGTAGCAACGGCCATATTTGTAAAACCGAATAATAATGAAATAAGTAAGACAGCTGATTGAATCATAGAAACCTCATATGTTTTGTGAATCGTCAGTGAATATATAGCAGAAATCGGGATTTTGAACAACGGCCCAGATGGTTAATGCGTAGAGTATTAAACTTTTTACAAGACTTTTACCTCAATTCGATTAAGATCGTAGATATGAGCAAAAAAAGTATTTCTTGGGCGTTCTATGACTGGGCAAACAGTGTTTTCTTCACGACAGTTATGGCAGGGTTTTTCCCAATATTCTTTAAACAATACTGGAACACTGACACTGCGGTTAATTTGAGTACGCAAAGGTTAAGCACTGTATTAGGAATTTCTGGTTTCTGTTTGGCCCTAGTCGCTCCATTTTTAGGGGCACTATCAGATTACCGAAAGGTTAAAAAGAATTTTCTTTTTATTTTTATGTTTATTGGTGTTATAGCCAACGCTTTTTTATTTTTAGTCCCGCAAGGGGATTGGTTTTTTGCAGCCTGCTTGTATGGTTTGGCGTTTTTTTGCTGTTCAGCCAGTTGTATTTTTAATGATGCAATGTTGGTTTCAGTGGCTGAACCTAAAGATTACGATAAAGTTTCATCGTTAGGGTATTCATTAGGTTATTTAGGTGGTGGAATATTATTCACGATCAATGTACTCATGTTTCAAAAACCTGAATGGTTCGGATTTCAGTCTGGTGTTGAAGGCGTGAAGTATTCGTTTTTAACTGTATCATTATGGTGGTTTATCTTTTCACTACCAACACTTATCAATGTGCCAGAACCGGACGCTAAACCCAGTGATGAAAATTTATTACAAATTTTTAAAAGAACGAATAGTGAACTAAAAAGAACTGTTAAAGAACTATTCTTACAAAAAAATATTTTCTATTTTATTGTGGCCTATTGGTTTTACATTGATGGTGTATCAACAATTATGTCGATGGCTGTCGATTTTGGAATATCTATCGGATTTCAAGCCGGTGATTTGATAAAGGCCTTGTTATTAACACAGTTTGTGGGATTTCCGGCGGCCTATTTAACTGGGTATTTTGCTTCGCGATTTGGTACAAAACTGATTATCAATTTATGTTTGCTGGTTTATGTTTTTGTGGTGATTGGCGCATCGTTTATGAAAAGTTCGACCGATTTTTATATTATGGCAGTACTGATTGGCCTATCTCAGGGCGGCGTTCAGGCTTTATCAAGATCCCTTTTTGCTTCGTTGATACCTGCTGAAAAATCGGGTGAATACTTTGGTTTTTTCAATTTATTAGGAAAATTCGCAGCGGTGCTGGGCCCGTTTCTTGTTGCTTTTGCTTCGGTTGTCTTTGATCGGCCACAGAAAAACTTTTTAAGTCTTTTGATTTTATTTGGGTTAGGAATTTACTTTTTAAATAAAGTAAAAGTTGTTCGCATCTAACTTTAAAGTTTTAGAGATCATCACCCCTTTGGTGCTTTTGAATTTCTTTGGCTCTTTTGCCAGTAATCCCAACCCATTCAGGGTAATAAATAGCAATTGCGATAAAAGCAATTGTACACAGTGCAAAAAATCCAATAAGTATCCATATAATTTCCATAATTCGGAAAATATACATTGATTCTGTGACAGAAGTCTAAAGTTTTGTTACATCGACCCTATGGGATATAATCCAAAAGATCATTATTTTAAAAAAGCGAAAGAGCAAAACTTTGCGGCTCGTTCTGTCTTTAAACTGGAAGAAATTGATCAAAAATTAAAAATTATCCATCCAAATCAAAAAATCTTGGATTTGGGCGCAGCCCCTGGTTCGTGGTCACAGTACTGTTCTAAAAAAATTGGCCCTCAAGGCAGGCTTCTTGGAGTGGATTTAACATCGATCAATATTAAATTAAATAATGCTGCATTTATTCAGGCTGACTTAAGAGACCTTGAGTTAACTTCAATTTTTAAAGAGCATGGCTTCAATGATCCATTTGATGTGGTATTGTCAGATATGGCCCCAAGAACAACTGGGATTCGCATGACTGATCAAGTGAGGTCATTTGAATTGTGTGAGTTAGCTTTAAATATTGCCAGACAGTATTTAAAAAAAGACGGCCATTTTGTATGTAAGCTTTTTCATTCTGATGATTTTACAGTCTTAAGAGATGAAATTAAAAAAGATTTCTCAAAATTTGAAGCGATTAAACCTGATTCAACCCGAAAAATTTCTAAAGAAATATTTTTAATCGGTGTTAAGAAGAAGTCATAAAATACAATGATCAAAACAATTTTTGAAAACGAGAACTTTATAGTCTGTGATAAACCCGCGCAGTGGTTATCTGTTCCGGACCGATTTCAAAGCGGCA
>JAYUQO010000143.1:0-11767 GCA_043756765.1 Bdellovibrio sp.
CCAACCGGCATCTTATTTCGATTGAATCAAATAATGATAAATTTTTTCTATCCAGCAATCCACAGTGTTCGCCCACTAAAGTTGAACGTTTACCCGCAGCTATCGAAAATGAATTTATAAAAATTACGTATTCAAAAAAAGGCATTAATAAAAATAAATCTGGCGAATACTCTAGAAAAGATTTAGAGAAAGTTATTAAGCTGGCTTTAACCTTAGAGGTTGACCCCTACGCTGCCCTTGCTGTTTTACTCATTGAAAAACCACCTTTAAAAATTATCGGACAAGATTTATCCCAATATAAAAAATCTTATGGACTGTTTCCTGTTGATGCTGTTGCAGCTTACGATACTTTGGGTTGTAGTTCCGATAAGAAAAGTTTTTCAGTTATTAAGGACTCAAAAGAATTAGCGGGCTATGCCAAAGAATATTCTGATTTACCAATTGCCCAAGGCTATTCGCACACAAATAATAATCCAGTCTATAAAAAGCTAGCTTTGAATTACACTAATCCATCGATAGCATTAACCCAAGTTTACTGCGAAGCCATGACTTCGAGTAATCAATCTAAATTATGTTCTAAATATTATTTACAAAGAAAAAGCCTGCCGACTATTAATTTAGCTTCCGCCTATGACGTAAGTTTAAAATCATCAACTGTGAGTGTTTGTTCTGAACAATTTGTGACTTTTCCTGGGCAGCCCCCGTCTTTTGAATTTTTGGGTGAACGACAATCTTCACAAAAAATTAAAAATTGCTGTGCTAATGTTATCGCTCCCTACCCAAATGATGAATTACGATCTGATTTTTTAAGTACTCTGGGAATTTTATATTTAAAAAAATCTTTAGATTCTTGCAAATCAAACAATATAGCCCTGTGTTTGCAAAAATATAACGGCCTGGGGTGTTTTAACTGTACCGAAAGAATGAACAGTTCTTGTTTAAATGGTTTGGTTATGATGGATCGACACTTTTATGGATCAAGAGTTCTTGATTTGATGGTAAATTCATTAATGTCGAACAAAGAAATCAATGAATCGATTCTAGCAGCATCTAAGATAAACCAAAAACCAATACCTTCTGTTTTCTGTAAGAAAGAAAATACTTCTGTTGTGGAAATCAATCAGGATAAATACCTGAACGAACAACGAAAGTTTTTATTGGGTGGATTAGACAACCAATTCGAAATGAGTTTACTTTACCGCGGAGTAAAAGATAATACTCGTCCTCAAACAGAATCAGATATTGAGCTTTACCGGCAAAACGAAGCCCGCCGAATTTCTGCCTGCCAAAGCTACTTTAAATAAATCAGCTAAATAATTTAGATATCGCTGTCGATTTGATAAACGTCAGACGAGTAATTTCTTTGAGAATCCTGGGCAGATAGCCGTGATTCATTTCTTTGATTATGAGACTCTAAAATTTTCACAAGAGTCTTCAAATCTGAAATCTCTTCTTTAAGGTAAATAATCTGTTCTTCTTTTTCGTGAAGAACTTGTGTGTAGGCTTTTTTCAAGTCAGCTAATAAACGGTTAGCTGCTGTGATCACCGATTCACCTTCTGGTTTTGAGACTTCAGTTTTGATGATTGAAGACTTTTGAATGATTGAATTTGAGTTGTTCGATGCTTCGCTGCTGGTTTCGCTACTTTGGGAGGGGCGATGCTGTTGCGACTCATCAAACAAATAGTATTTTCCATCGTTCAATTTGTACTGTATGTCGTCTGCTTTAATCTTACGTCTTAAAGTTGAGATACTAACATGGTGTTTTAATGAATACTCAGTTAAAGACAACCACATTTTATACCCCCCAGATGACTACTCAAGACTAGCATGGTCTTAGGCCCTGTCAAATATCTTATATAATCAAGACCTTTGGCTTGGATAGTCACCTATTCAAACGCTTTTTTAGCCTACGTTGTAAACATTTTTGATGGCTAGCCACACTTAACAATAGCTCTGTTGGTTTACACCACCTATAAAGCATGTTTATATCAGGTTATGCAGGTGAATATTCACAATAAAAAGAAGATTGCTTTGGTTTTAAGTGGTGGAGGCATCAAGGCCGCTGCTTATCATATCGGAGTCTGCTTGGCGCTTAAAGAAAAGGGATTTGAATTCGTCGGCGGAACTAAAGAGTCAGTTCAAATAACAAATCAAAGACAAACCAATAGTAAAAAAATCAGTCTATACGTGGGATCTAGTGCCGGAGCCTTCGTTAGTTCAGTTTTAGCTTCAGGCAGATCGCTTGAATCATTGATTACAGCTTTTCAAGTTGGTGTGGGCGCGACCCCATTTTATCAATTACCCGAAGAAGATCGCATTAAGCCAATCGGTTATCGTCATATATTTAATTTAAATGGTAAAAGAATCCTTAGCTTCTTGCCTGAAACAATTTTGCAAAAATCGATTCTATCGGGTGGTCTTGAGCTTTTTATAAAAAAGGGATTTAAACTCAACGGGTTTTTTAATACCCATGGTATTGAAAGATACGTGCGCCGGTATGTTTTAGATGAAAATGAATTTTCACGCCTTGGTGTCGAACTGTACATCGTCGCCACTGAATTAAACCATTCTAGAAAAGTCATTTTTGGCAATTACTTAGAAAATTCAAAAGATTCGTCAATTATGTATTTAGGGTCTTCAAAAATATCAGAGGCTGTTGCTGCATCCGTGGCCTTGCCGCCTGTTTTTGCACCGTATCCGGTCGTTACACCTGATGGAAAAGAAGTTTACCTTTATGACGGGGAAATTCGCGATACTTTAAGTACGCATGTGGCCAGTGATCATGGCGCAGATTTAGTGATCGCGTCTTATTCAATGCAGCCCTATCAATATTCAAAAGAAATGGGATCGTTACATAAATATGGAATCCCAGCTATTGTGAATCAGGCTTTATATCAGGTTTTAGAACAAAAAGTCGCAAGACACATTCAGTATCAAAATCAAAAAAGAGATCTTTACACTGATCTTAAAAAAATCTGTAAAGAAGAAGGATTAAGCTCTGATTTATCAGCTAAAATTCTTAAGTCCGTCGAAGAAAAATTAAACTTAAAAAAAGATGTCGATTATATTTATATTTCACCACGACCACAGAACTACGAAATGTTCTTTGCCGATCATTTTTCATTGAACCCAAAAATTTTAGAAAAAATCTTATTAGTTGGTTTCAAATCTGGATTGAATGCTTTGAAGTTTATCTAGCTGGTACGTTTAGCTTAAGCTTTTCTCGATCATCTCGAACAACGGACCAGAGAAAATACCTACAACTAATATTAATAACGCTGATAACACCGCTAAAAAAGTTGTCGCATGCCAAGAATGATCTGCAACATCAGCGTCGCCCGATCTCATGTACATAGCAACGATGGGTCTTAAATAATAATATACACTGATTACAGAATTTATCACGCCCCATAATGCTAGCCAGATTAAACCTTCACTAACTGCCGCGCTAAATAAATAAAACTTACCGAAAAATCCTAGTGTTGGCGGAAGCCCTGCTAAAGACAATAAACAAATTGAAAGACCTAACGCCAACACCGGTTGGTTTTTAGAAAATCCTGCCAGATCATCTGTATTTATAATTGTTGTTTCAGATTTTTCCATCAAGCTGATAATCGCAAAAGCACCCATCGTCATTAAACTATAAGCGAATAAATAAATTAATACGCTTGTCGCACTGTAAGCTGAATTCTGACTAATTCCTGCTGTGATCACGCCAACTAACAAATATCCAGAATGTGAAATCGAAGAATAGGCTAATGTTCGTTTTAAATTGGATTGCATGATTGCAGCTACGTTACCAACGGTCATTGTAATAACTGCTAACCATTGCATCACATCAAATAAATTTTGTGAACCTAACAAAGGCTGAGTCGCGATCACGCGCATGAATGCCGCAAACGAAACAACTTTAACAGCGGTCGCCATAAATGAAGTGATCGGTGTCGGAGCTCCTTGATACACGTCAGGAGTCCACGCATGAAAAGGCACAATCGATATTTTAAAACAATATCCTAAAATAATGAACACCGTTCCGAACAAAAATAATTTACTTGTTTTTACAAGTGTAGCAGCACTTTGCATAAAATCAGTGATATTAACACTACCCGTACTTCCGAAAATAAATGAAACTCCGTACAAAAATATCGCTGAGGCAAACGAGCCTAAAATAAAATATTTAATGGCCGCTTCTTTTGATAGCTTTTGTTCATGTGACATTGCGATCATTAAATATAGTGATAATGACATTAATTCTAAACCGATAAATACTGTCAGTAAGTTGACTGCTGCAACCAGCATAATCATTCCAAGAACAGAACTCATCGCTAAAAATATTAATTCAGAAAACTGTTTACCCAGTGTTGATGGGTTTTCATACATCATCACCATGCCACCAGCCGCGGCCATAATTGCAATTAAACTTGCCCATTGGGTTAAGCCATCAAACAAAAGCTGATTATTAAATGCTGTCTTATCTGATCCGCCAAAAATAACCATTAAACCAGCTGTAACTGATAAACCTATTAAGGCAATCGTTAGTGTTGCTGCAGGATTTTGTTCTTTGTTTCCACGAAGAACTTTAATTGTCAGCGGAATCAAACTAAATAAAAAAAGTGCGATCAGAGGTGATGTAAGTAATATATCTGTAACACCGACTGTAATATTCATCTTACTTTACCTCTAGTGTATAATTGTTTTTATTGGTTAATAAATGATTAACACTTGTTTCTGCATAATCCATAAAGTGATTCGGAAATAATCCCATCCAAAAAATCATAACAATCATCGGAACCATAACAGCCCATTCGCGAACTGATAAATCATGTAACGCATGTGATTTATTTTTTTCAGAATCTAAAACAATTTCACCTTTAGGTCCGAAGAAAACCCGCTTAACCATCCACAACATATAGGCTGCGCCCAGAACAACGCCAGTCACAGCAACAGCAGCTGTGATAATCGAATATTGAAATGCGCCCATTAAAATTAAAAATTCACCGATAAAACCATTTGTCATCGGAACTGCAATTGAAGACATAGTTACGATCACAAAAACAATCGTGTAATGAGGCATCGCTGAAGCCAGGCCCCCGTATTTAACGATTTCTCTTGAGTGTGTTCTTTCATAAATCATACCAATCAACAAGAACAATGCGCCCGTGGAAATACCATGGTTTAACATTTGGTATAAAGCGCCGTTCATGCCGTACTGATTTAAAACAAATATCCCCAAGATTATATAACCCATATGCGAAACAGATGAATATGCGACTAGCTTTTTAATGTCTGGCTGAATCATGGCCACCAGGGCCCCATAAATGATTCCGATCACACCTAGAGCGATAAAAATCCAAGCGTAGTGTTCTGAAGCTTCCGGAAAAAGTGGAATCACCCAACGTAAATAGCAGTACGTTCCCATTTTTAACATCACACCTGCTAAAACAACCGATCCAGGTGTTGGTGCTTCAACATGGGCATCAGGTAGCCATGTATGTACTGGAAATAGTGGTACCTTAATTGCGAACGCTAGTGCAAAAGCAAAAAACAAAAGTGTTTGTGCTGTGAAAAAATCACCAGCAATAAACGGAATTTTTAGTTTATAAAAATCAAGCAAACTTGCGCTGATGTTTCCACCAGTTACTTCTGGTGTTAAGCGCATAATAAAAATAATCGCGAGAAGCATTAAGACAGATCCAGCCATCGTGTAGATGAAGAATTTAAGTGTCGCATAAATTCTTCGTGATCCGCCCCAAATACCGACAATAAAATACATCGGAATAAGTGAGAGTTCCCAAAATACATAAAACAAGATAGCATCCATAGCCAAGAAAGAGCCCATCATTGCCGTTTGTAAAACAAATAAACATATTAAGAATTCTTTAACTCTTTCTTCGATGGCTTTCCAAGATCCTAAAATAATTATGGGTGTTAAAAACGTCGTTAATAAAATAAGCATCAAAGAAATTCCGTCGATACCAATAAAATATGAAATACCGAAGCGTTCAATCCAAGAAAATTTTTCAGTCATTTGCAAAGCTGCCGAAGAACTGTCAAATCTTTGTAACAACGTTAATGACGCTAAAAATTCAATAAGCGAGAAGCCCAGGGCTAAATGTTTAATCGTTGATTTTTGCGGCCAAAACGAAATGACCACGGCAAACACAATTGGTAAAAATAATAAAATCGAAAGTATGTTTGAATTTTCCACGGCTACCTCAACAACACAAAAGTTAGGATAAAGACAACACCTAGGCCAATATACATAGCGTATTGTTGTAAGTTACCGTTTTGAAATGATCGCATTAAAGAACCCGCGCCGCGTGTGACATCTGACGCCCAGTAAGTCATGCGATCAATAAAATTAACATCTATATGCAGCCAAAGATTTTTGCTTTGTTTAATCAGCGGGTTAATAATTCCACTGTAATAAGCTTCATCAACATAGTATTTATTATCTACAGTTCTATAGATAGGGCCTAGCGCTTTAGCTATTTTTTCATTAGTACCTTTATTGCTTGAATAAATTCTAAATGCTGTGATCGCAGAAATAATAGCTAACGAAACTGAAGTTCCCATTAAAGCCCACTCTTCTGTTGTTCCATGAGGCACCCTGGCTTCTGGTAAAGTTTTAATAACTGGGGCCAACCAATTTTCCCAAATATTTGGAATATGACCTAAGTATTCACCGATTACATGTGGAACACCTATGAAGCCACCAATCACTGATAAAATCGCTAAAATAATGAGTGGAATCGTCATCGATAGCGGGCTTTCATGTGGATGAACATCTTTACTAACACGCGATGATCCCCAAAACGTAAGCGTCATTAGTCTTGTCATATAAAAAGCTGTTAGTGTCGCGCCAATGGCTCCTGCCACCCAAAATAAAATGTGTCCACGTGGTGATGAATACGCCAGCCATAAAATTTCATCTTTAGAAAAGAATCCTGAAAATAAAGGAAAACCAATAATTGCTAACCAACCCATCACAAATGTCCAATGAGTGATCGGCATATATTTTTTTAAACCACCCATTTTACGAATATCTTGTTCTTCGTGCATAGCGTGGATCACGCTACCTGATCCTAAGAACATCAAGGCTTTAAAAAATGCATGAGTCATTAAGTGAAACATTCCTGCTCCGAAAGCGCCTACACCAACGGCTAAGAACATGTAGCCTAATTGTGAAACTGTTGAATAAGCTAATATTTTTTTAATATCAAACTGTGTAAGGCCAATTGTTGCTGCCAACACTGCGGTCACAGCACCTATGATAGCTACAACCATCATTGTGTTTGGTGCGGCAACGAACATCGGATTAAGTCTAACAATCATATAAACACCGGCTGTCACCATTGTCGCTGCATGGATCAATGCTGAAACCGGAGTTGGCCCCGCCATCGCATCGGGCAGCCAAACATAAAGCGGAACTTGTGCTGATTTACCAGTTGCGCCGATAAATAACATTAACGTTCCTAGTGTAGCTGCGCCTAACCAGCTGGCTTCAACAACAGTTGGTGCAAGCAAGTTTAATTCGGCGATGTTTAAAGTTCCAAAAGAGAAAAATAAAACAAACATCCCAATAATAAAAGCCGCATCACCGATTCTATTTGTGATGAAGGCTTTCATTCCTGCTGCTGCTTTCTGTGAATCATTAAACCAAAAACCAATCAGTAAGTAACTGCAAAGTCCGACGCCTTCCCAGCCAACAAACATTGTTAATAAAGAATCACCTAAAACAAGAATCAACATGTTAAATATAAATAAATTTAAATAAGAAAAATATTTTGTGACACCTTTATCGTGGTGCATGTAACCGATTGAAAATAAATGAATCAACGATCCTATACCGGTGATAATTAAAATCATGATCGAACTGATTTGATCGACAACAAAGCCCGCATTTACTTTAAACGATCCAACCGATATCCATTCAAAGAAACTAACACTAAGTCGTCTTGAGTCTTCTGGTGAATCAATGAGTTGAACCATTAGCAAAACAGAACAAACAAATGATATGGCTACAGCACCCGTTGCAATACAGCCTGCTAAAATATAGTTGGTAGATCTGAATCGCGTTCCATTTAATATGAAACCAACCAAAGGACTTAAAAGTAAAATCGCAATTAAAATTTCGTGACTCATGATTATCCCTTCAAGTGTTCAAAAAATCTAATGTTAACTTCTTTAAATCGTTTAAAGATAGATACGGCCAATGCTAGTCCTACAGCGGCTTCTGCAGCTGCAATTGTCATAACAAAGAACACCATAACTTGGCCTTCGATATTTGAATTGTATTTTGAAAAAGCTACAAAGCTAATATTAACTGCGTTCAACATTAATTCGATCGACATCAATAAAACAATCAAGTTTCGTCTTAAAAGAACGCCGGCCACTCCTATTGAAAATAAAATGGCTGAAAGAATTAAATAATGTTCTAAACCAATATCGATTAAAAAATTAGTCTCTTGCATGAGTTCCGCCTTTACTGCGTGATAAAGCCACCGTTCCAATAGCGATAACTAAAAGAAGAACGCCTAGGGCTTCAAAACCAAATACATTTTTTAAAAATAAATTTTCAGCTAATGCTCGTGTTGAATCTAAACTAACCGCTTGAACTGCAGCTTCCGAGACCACACCTTGTTTTTTAATAATTTGTGTTCCTAGTGTGATTGCTCCAACCAATAGTCCCGCTAAAATTCCAACTGAACCTATTTTTAGTGCTCCGGTGATTCTTCCACGGGTAAACGCTTGCAATTCGTGTTTTAAATCGAAAAGCATCAAGACCATGACAAATAAAACCATCACGGCACCGGCGTAAACAATCAACTGTACGCCAGCCAAAAAATAGGCGTTGAGTGTAACAAACAGCGCGGCAACACCAATCATTGTCATCGCTAATGAAAGAGCGCTGTAAATCGGATTAGACATCAGCACAACTGATAATCCTGATATGATAGTGACCAGAGCTAAAAACCAAAATAAAAATGCATCAGTCATTTATACCTACCTTATAAAACATAATTATAAAACAAACTGCGCTGCTACAAAAATAGCGACAGCAGTTAGTATTGTGTTTGCTAATGCCCATGGAAGCATTGTCTTCCAACCTAAATCCATAAGCTGATCATATCTAAAACGCGGCAATGTCCAACGAACATGAATAAAAAACCATAAAAATAAAATAAATTTAATGTTGTAAGAAAGAAAGTGAACAACTGTATTTAAGATATTTGCTAATCCAGCATCACCAGTTAATTCAAAAAGTTTTAAATACATTTCTTGAACACTGATATATGGAATCCCGTAACCACCGAAGAAAAATGTCGCCATTAAACCGGATGCGATCATCATGTGGCCGTATTCACCGATGAAGAACATCAACATTTTAAAGCCGCCGTATTCAGTGTGAAATCCAGCAACTAATTCAGCTTCGCCTTCGGCTAAATCGAATGGTAACCGGTTTGATTCAGCAAAGGCTGCGGCGAAAAATATTAAAGCACCTAGTGGTTGATAAAAAATTCCCCAGTTGGGTAAAAAACTAAAAACTGTTGTTGAGCCCAACGCTGTAAAAGTAAGCGGTCCTTGTTGGGCCGCAATCATTTCTGAAAGATTAAACGTTCCGTAAGTCATAATGACGCCAACGATTGATAGGCCTAATGCTAATTCATAAGAAATAATTTGTGCCGAAGCGCGCATAGCGCCCATTAAAGAAAACTTACTTCCTGACCCCCAGCCCGCCATTAAAATTGTATACGCCGCTAAAGATGAAATTCCTAAAATAAAAACAATTCCGACATTGATTTCGTAACCTTGAATTAAAAATTTTGAATCGCCAACGATTAATGGCGTACTCATCGGAATTGCCATATAGGCAATTGCCGCAGGAATGAGTGCAAACACTGGGGCTGCATAAAATAAAAATCGATTGCCTTTATCTGGAACAAAATCTTCTTTAGTTAAAAATTTAACAGCATCAGCCAATAACTGCACCAAACCCAAAGGTCCAACACGATTAGGACCGAAGCGATTTTGAATAAATGCCGATCCACGACGCTCTACCCAAACTAAAATTGGTACAAGTTGAACCATCATTAAAAAAACTAAAACTGTTTTAATAATGTTAATTGTGATTTCTAAAGTGGTGCTTCCCATATTTACCATAATTAATCCCATTCCAATGCTTTAGATTTTATTTCCCACCATAAGCCAAAAATAAATATCGCTAAAAATACAGCCATAGAAATAAAGACGAATGGCCCGGCACCTGCTGCAATAAATTCTTTAAAATGCACAGCCCATGGGTACATAAAAATAATTTCGATATCGAAAAGAATAAATAAGATCGCCGTTAGATAAAACTTAACAGAAATTTTAGTGTCCTTTTTTTCCAATTCTGGAATACCACATTCATAGATTTCCATTTTGGCATTGCTTGTACGCTTTGCTCGGCCGCCAGTCCATCTAGCCAAATATATTAAAATTGTTCCAAACACAGCTATAAAGACCGTGATGAATATAATCCCACCTAAAGGCATCTTGCCTCCTTGTTTTTGTGAATAGTTTTAACTATTTAGTTATACAAAGCCAGTATAAAAAACGGAGCTATAAGTACAAAGTAAAAAAACAATCTTCTATTTTTGCGATGACGTAAGAATGTTTTTTTGGCAACATCCACAGCACATGAATTCTGTTGTTGAAAGCCCGACTTATTCAGTCGCTCCATTTACTCCGCATTTAGAAGAAATCTTGGGCCGAGCTTCGCGAAAAAATAAGCATTTATTTAATATCATTGGAACACAGTCGACCGCAGCTATTTCAATGCTATTGTCACAGAATTTATCATTAAATTTTAATAACTTGCCGAACTTAGTCATAACTTCTAGTTTAGAAGAAGCTGAGCTTTTATCTGAACAAATTCAGTTTTTTAGTCCACATTTTTTGCCACATATTCTAAAACCGTTTGATGTGTCGCCTTATTCGGGTCTGTACCCGTCTCCGCAAGTTTCTTGGGATAGATCGGCTTTTATTTATTGGGCGCAAAATGCCAGCAATCAAAAAAGTTTAGCTGAAAAAACATACATTTTCGAACATATATTTATAGCTCCAGTTAATGCTCTTCAACAGTTAACAGCACCGTATTTTAATTTTCATAAACGCTGTCAAAAAATAACTGCAGGTACAGAATTACCTTCAAATTTAGCAGAATTTTTTAATAGTTTGGGTTATCAACCTGCACCCATAGTCGAAGATAAGGGTCAGTACAGTTTGCGCGGCGGAATCGTTGATATTTTTTCAGTGGCTGAGAAAAAACCAATTCGTTTAGAACTTTTTGGTGATCAAGTTGAGACTCTTCGTTATTTTTCGTCAACTAACCAATTAAGTGAAAATGAAACTTCGGCTTTAAATTTGGCGCCAGTATATGAATACGAATTAAACGATGAAAATCTTGAAGCGGTTGTTAAAAAATTTAGAACGCAGTTAGAAAACAGATCTGTCCCGCCCGCAGAAAAGGATGAAGCTTTAAGGTTTTTAACTCAGAAAAATTTATTTTCTGGCTCTGAATTTTTACTGCCGTTTGCTTATGATCAATTAGCCACTGTCTTTGATCATTTTTCTTCAGAATTAAACATCTATGTTGTTGATCCAGTGGAAGTGTCCAGACGTGCGGATGAATTTTATCAAGAAATTTTAACTGATTTTAAATCATCGCAAACAAATTTATTTAACCCAAAGCCTGATCAGCTTTATTTGTCTTATGATCAA
>JAYUQO010000144.1:0-4107 GCA_043756765.1 Bdellovibrio sp.
GCGCCTAACAATTTATGCGCATCAAATGTCATTGAATCACAACGTTCAATCTGCGGTAAAAGTTGCTGCCGTCTTTCAGAAAATAAAATAGGCCCGCCCCAAGCACCATCAACGTGAAACCAAATTTTATATTTTTCACACAGATCTGCGATTTCAACAATGGGATCGAATGCGCCAAGAACAGTTGTACCTGCAGTCGCACTAATTAAAAGCGGGATTTCACCATTGGTGATAGAGCGTTTAATTTCTGATTCAAGTTCTTGTAAATTAATTCGGCCATCAATATGACTTTTAACTGTGACTAAAGAATTTAATCCAAAACCTAGCGCCACACAGGCTTTTTTAAATGAGTAGTGGGATTCTTGTGAAACAAAAATTTTATATTTTGCTTGAGCCATACCCATAATTTTATAATTTGGGTCATGTTTTTGTCTGGCACAATGAAGGGCCATAAAATTGGCGGCACTGCCGCCAGAAATCGTGATTCCATCCTGCTGATCTTTCTTCCAGCCGATCAAATCACAAAGTTTTTGAATAGTTTCGATTTCGATAGTTGTAAAAACGGGGCTGGCTTCAAATGTTGCTGCCGTTGTTCGTGATTTTGTAATTACATCTTGCGCTAATAAATTTTCGGGTGGTACTGACGAAAATAATTGATTCATGAAATAAACTGAATGTGTTTGCACATTTTGTTTCTGGACTTCAGACAATAGTTTTTTTAATTCATCAAGCGGTAGTCCGAATTCTGAAAGCTCAACATCAACGAGTTCTTTTATTTTTTCAGGGCTGACAGCAAAAAATTGATTTTTAACTTCTGTTTCAGCGCTAACTAACTGTGGTGTATAAATATGAAAAGTTTTTCCATTTTCAGTGAGGCATTGGATTTGGTGTTGGGCCCCTGCTGGCGTTGAAATCACATCACCTGCAGAATAAATAAATGTTTCTTGTTTAGATCCTAAAAAGTGAGTGTTTTTAAATTCACCAGATTGAATAAGAACATGGCATTGACTCCAGCCATGAGAATGAATTTCAGATAAAGCACCTAAAGACCAATCACAACTGACCACTTCAAATTCAGTATTTTTATGAAGTACAGTTCGTGTGTAATTCAACTGGCCTTTCGAATTTTTATTTTTAGAATCTTTTTCTAAGTTGGACATAGTTTTCCATTAATAAAAATCTGTTAAAATAGACAATAACTAAAGAACACAGAAAAACAGTCACTGCAAGAAAGAACAGGGTGCCGCCGTCGTTTTGAACCTGTATACCCAGAATAAAAATATGACTTAAAATAGCTCCGCCCATAATGCCTAAACTCACTAATGCGCCGATGGCTGACGTTGCTGGAATTAGCAGCAAAATGCTAACAACTAATTCAACAAAACCAGTCAATAAACGGCCCCAAGGCTCCACACCTAATTGACTAAAAATGTAAACCGATTCAGGTGCCCCAGTAAATTTAAAGTACAATGTTTGTAGTAAAATTCCGGCTGCAATAACTCGTAAAACAAGTAATAATTTTTTCATTTTGATTACTCTTTGTCTTTCAAAGTAGACCAATTTGAATCCGCTTTTTTAATGTTGTCTGGTTCGCCTTTTTCCCAAACTTTTTTTGTGTCTCCATAGACCCACTTGGCAACACCTTCTGTTTTGTAAAACAAAAATAATCGTCCATCAGTGATTTTATAATTCAGGGGATCGATTTCGACTTTGTCATTTTTAAGCACAGCTGTAGCACACCAGCCTTGATAAGCCGGAGTATATTTTTCTGGAGATTTTTTAAATTCAGCTAAATTTTCAGCTGATGAAAATAAATATTTAACTCCACTTTGTTCAAAACCGAATTCAGGACGACCTTTGACTGGTAAATCGACTTTAAAATAACTGACGGGATCATAGCCTTCTAAAATAACGCCATTTTTATCAAGATTTGCTGTAGATTTAGCAAAAGTCAGACAAGGACTGAGCGCAAGCACTGCTGCCATAATAAACTTTTTCAAACTGAACTCCTTTTAAAAAATCGGGTTTAGTTGTTAGAGTAGTCTGACTGTGAAATGTTACATTTATTATGTCATTAAAAATTAATTTAAGCTGAGCTTAAAACCAATTAAACGACTTTTGGCGTTAATTAACGTGATTGTAATCTAACAAGATTTCAGTACTCTTCGAAGCCTAATGAATTCTTACTTTTTCTATCTTTTTTTTGGCACATTTGTACTTGAGGACGTCGCTTTAGCTACAGCGATGACTTTAGTCGCTGAAGGCAAAATGTCTCAGTCGTTGGCGTTCTGGGCTTGTTTTGGTGGCATCGCCGTGGGAGATGTAGGGATTTATTTGATGGGGTTTGCCGCTCAAAAAATAAATTGGTTAAAGCGTTTTAAAATTTACCAAAAGGCATTAACAAAGATCAATGAATTCGGTGAAAAAGCATCGGTTGCAGAACTGATTGTGATTTCAAGATTTATTCCAGGAACACGCGTGATGACCTATTTACTGGCTGGGTTAACACGGTATTCATTTTGGAAATTTAATTTTTTAACTGTGATGAGTGTTGCCGTTTGGGTGGGGCTTATGTTTTTTGGTGGATTAGCTTTGATCCAAAAACTTCAACAAAATTGGATTGTATCAGTTTTGGTGTTATTAGTACTGCTTACAGTCATTAAAAAAACAATTTTGCCACTTTTAAATAAATGGGACCGCTTAGTTTTTATTAATTCATGGAGAAAATGGACACATTTTGAATTTTGGCCAGCATGGTTTTTTTACATTCCATTTTATTTTTATTACGCGTATTTATCACTTAAAACCCGTAGTTTTTTCACGCCATTTTATGTGAATCCAACAGTCTTCAACGGTGGCATTTTAGGTGAAAGCAAATGGGATTTTCTACAATACTTAGATTCTAAAAATCCAACAACTTTGAACAGCGTTAAGATTAATAAAAATGAGTCGTTAGAAATCATTTTAAAAAAATTTCAAGATAACCAGTTTAAATATCCTGTGATTTTAAAGCCTGATGTCGGACAACGGGGATTCGCTGTGCGAATTATCAGAAACGATGAAGACCTTAAGCTTTATAAATCTGAAGTCCGGTTTGATTTAATCTTACAAACGTTAAGTCAGTATTCTTGCGAAGCCGGTCTTTTTTATATTCGCAGACCAAATGAAAATAAGGGAATTATTTATTCGATCACTGATAAAAAGTTTCCCTATGTCACAGGTGATGGAAAATCCCCGTTAGGGGATCTCATTGCAAGCGATCAGCGTGCCCGCAAAATGCTGCCAACTTATTTTTCAAGACACAAGGATCAACTTAATCTGATTATCGCAGACAAAGAAAAATATTTTATTTCTGAATGTGGAAATCACTGCCAAGGGGCTTTGTTTTTTAATGGCGGCGAATTAATCACAGATCAGCTGACAGCGGTTGTTGATCAAATCAGCCATCGGTTACCGCACTTTTATTTTGGGCGACTGGATATTCGATACAATGATTCTGAATCCCTAATGAAAGGTTTAAACTTTGAAATTGTTGAAATCAATGGGGCTGGAGCTGAAGCCACACACATTTGGGATCCTAAAACGACTTTGCTCGAAGCCTACAAATCATTATTTAACCAATGGGATATTTTATTTAGCATTGGTTATCAGCTTAAACATGATACTAATTTAAAACATCAAGTGAAGATTTTTTCATTTTTTAAAGAAAGTTTTAAAGTTTACTTTCGTAAAGGTAAATTAACGACATCGTCTTAGGATGGGCCTAGTAGTTACAATTAACACTACGTATAAAATCCAAGTTCGGTTAATTTTATGGTGAATTAACAAAAGTCAGTTGTTACGTTGGTCACATAAAGAATCTGGTTCTGAAATAAAACTATCGGCATGAGGGGTATCAATGCGGTTCAATTTTTCAGTGGTTTTAGTCGTTTCTTTTTTGTTAACTGCACTTAATGCTTACTCGACAGAAAAAAGTGAGTACTACGGGCCTGACTTTGAATCTTCTGTTCAATCAGGACAAATTAAAGATCAAGAATTATTAAATCGCCTTCATTCAATAATTAAAGAAAAACATAAATCCTTGGGTTATGATCGTGCTAGGTTGTA
>JAYUQO010000145.1:0-4083 GCA_043756765.1 Bdellovibrio sp.
AAAATCGCAATAACTGCGGCCGTTGCGGCCATGGCAGCAAACGCAATTTCACGCGCGCCAATAATCGCGGACTCGATTTGATTTTTACCTTTTTCGTTATATCTAAAAATATTTTCTAAAACCATAATGGCATCATCAACGACAATACCTATGGCTAATGTTAAACCCAGTAATGTAAATGTATTCAAAGTAAAACCCAAAAAATACAGAGCAATGAATGTACCTAGTATTGAAGTAGGAATTGATAGTAATACATTAATTGTCGCAGTAAAACTACCTAGGAAAAACCAACAAACAAAAGCTGTCAAAATAACAGCTAAGACGAGATGCCTGTTTAATTCAGAAATCGATCGTTCAATAAACTGTGTTGTATCAAAATTAATACTTATTTTAATTCCAGGTAGTAAGTTATTTTCTAACGCCGCCATTTTTTCTTTAATGGCTTTAGCCACAGCCACAGCATTAGTACCCCGCTGTTTTTTGATTCCGATACCAATCGACATCACCTGATTAAACCTGGAAAGTCTTTTATCGTCTGCTAAAGCCAGTTGAATATCAGCCACATCGGATAAGCGCACACGATTGGCAGGATCTGTCACTGTTTGGCCAGCACGTTTTGAAACAGTAATGGCTCTGAATTCTTCAATGGTCTTTGCTTCACCTTTAACACGCACATTGAAAACACTTTCATTGTTATCAACTTGGCCGCCAGGCAATTCATTATGTTCACTTCGAATCGTATCAACGACATCAAGAACAGTGATATTGTATTTTTTTAATTTTTCAGGGATGACTTGAACTTTTAAAATTGGGTCAGTAAAGCCACCTAAGATAATATCGCCAACGCCTTTTACAGATGTAAATTGATCTTTTAAATACTCTTGCGTGTATTTCATTAATTCACGTCGATCACCCGATGCACTAGTCACAGCTAGCCACATAATTGGTTGATCATCTGGATTTGATTTGGAAATCACTGGTGGGTCAATGTCTTTAGGCAGACGTCTTTGGGCTTGTGAAACTTTAGTTTGAACTTCTTGAACAGCTGCATCGATATTACGATCTAAATTAAATTCGATCGATATATTTCCGTTTCCACTACGGCTTGATGAACTAATGCTCTTTACACCTTCAAGTGTAGTCAGTGAATCTTCGATGGGTTCGACAACATTTGTTTCAATGACTTCTGGTGATGCGCCTTCAAGAGTAATCGAGATATTCACCGACGGAAAATCCACATCGGGAAATTGACTAATGCCTAATCTTGAAAAAGAAATCGCACCAAAGACCATTAAAAATAGCATGATCATCCATGCCATAACAGGATTTTTAATTGAGATATCTGAAAGACGCATGCTAGTCTCCTTGTATGATTCACTTCAGTATTAGAAATAAAAACAAATTAAACAAGAAATTGCGCGCTCAATTTATGAATTATTTTTGTCTAATTTCACTCTTCATGACTGCTGCTCCAGTGTGGTCTGCTGTAAAACCGATTTTTGTTATAAATGACACGACAGTGAATGATCTAATCAACACAAAAAGTCTATCAAATAGGCAAACTGAGATTAATTTACTGAATCAAAATTATGTCACGGAGCTGTTTTTGCAGAATTATCGTTGGGCTTTAGGTGTGGATGTTTACAATGAAAAAGATAATACAAAATCCGTATCGACTTTAACATCACCAGATTCTGATCGCCATGTTTATTCTGTTTTTTTAGATAAAAGATTTATCACAGGCACAAACTTCAATGTGAATTACATCAGAAATAATTACGAATCGGATACTCTATCCACTAAAAATTCACAAAATTCAGTCTTATTTAGCCTGAGTCAAAATATATTTCCAACATTGTTTTCCGCGAAAGATTACTTAAGTTATAAGTCAGTTCAGCTAACCTACGACAGAATCAATTTACAAAATAAGTTGGATCACTTTGATGTTCAAAAAAACATTGTTGATTTGTATTGGAAAATCAAAGCCAGTCAAGTTTCTGTAGCAGAAAATGATTTTTTGATGAAAAAATATGACAGCTTAGTTAAAACTATTCAACGACGTAAAAGAAATAGCACAGCTAGTGCTGGAGAACTTGAACAGGCTTTAGCTGAATATGAATTAAGAAAACAAAGTTTACTTGTTGATAAACAAACACTCGATAAATATTTAATCGATTTTAAAACTGAGTTGAATATACCTCAGGATCAGCCGTTAACAATTGATGCAAAAACTTCAATTGTTCAACTTCCAACAGATTTTAACGGAGATATTCAAAATTTAACCAGATATAAAATTCAAAAATTAAAATCAGTTTCTGCTAACGCTAATTATGACGCTAACAAATACAACAACTACCCCACTTTAGATGTTTACGGAGAATACACCCAAAGCGGCGTTGACCCAGATCAATCCGAATCAATAGATCAGCTAAACGAAGGTGATCAAAATAAATATAAAATTGGTGTAAAATTAAATTATTTTTTCAATAATAAAGCCGCTGATGCTGAACAAAAATATCGGCTGTCATTAAAACAATTAGAATCAGATCGCTTATTACGATCTGAAGACGATTTGAAAAACCAAATCACAACTTTGAAACAGAAATTAAATATTGCTTTCTCAAATATTAAAACCACAGAAAATGTGGTGAAATACAGATTAGAAGCGGTTCGCCAAATCACTATTAATTATAATCAAGGTCGGTCCGATATTAATTTTCTTATTGATGCTTTTAATAAAAAAACAGCTGCTGAAGTCGCTGCTATCAATGCTTATGGTGAATTTGCAAAAACCCTCATTGAATATAAAAGTTATACAGAATAGCTAGTTCTATCAAGTACTTATGTATGTTCAATATAATGGACATACATACCGACAAGCTGTATAATGAATAACATGAAGCTAGACTCATTAAAAGATCTTATGAAAAGTTACGGAATGAAGCCTTTAGCCGAACAAGCTGGAGTTTCACGAACGTCATTATATAATTTATTACAAGGTGAAAATTTTGAAAGTGAAACTTTAGAAAAAGTGACCCGTGTATTAAATTTAGAATTTGGCTTTTTATATAAAACCCCCTCTTTTGAGGAGACTTGTAATCATCTGGCTTTTTATGGTGCCCCGTTAGCTTATGACAAAAGCAATTCCAACTACATGGGTTTCGAAGAAACTCTAAAATGGGGTTTACACTATTCTCTAAGTGATGGAATGTTAGAATCCGTAGTGCCTTATCTACTACATAAATACTCAAAAAAATTAAATCTAAACAAACTTCTTTCGAAACTTGATCAGCAAGATCAATTTCAGCTTTTTGGCTACTACTTAGAATTAGCAGCCAGTTACTTAAAAAATAAAAAAATGCTAAATTTAGCAAATACATTTTATTCAGAAGATTTTATAACTTTATATTTCGGCCAAGGAAAACCAAGTAAACGTGTTTTAAAGGCTGTTAAGGAAAGAACAAACAAGTCAGCCGATAAATGGAATGTGTTCACACTCAATTCTACTCAAAGTTATTATGAAAGATTCAGAAAGTGGGATCAAGTTGTTTAATAAAAATATTATCGATCAAGTACTTATTGAAACTGATAAATGCTTAAATCAAAAAGCAGATTTAATTCTGATTGGTGGTACTGCCTTAGTCGTTAAATATTTAAGTCCTCGCGCTACTTTGGATGTTGATTCTTGTTCGAATATATCTAAAGAACTAAAAGAAGCTTGGAAGAAGGCAGAAAAAAAAGTTGGCGTAAGTATTCCACTTTCTAAATCACCCATTAGCGAAGGTCCCTACAATATGGAAGAACGCTTCACATCTTATAATGATTTAAAGCTAAAATTTTTAAATATTTTTGTGCCAGATCCTGTCGATATTATACTTATGAAAGTGACTCGATTATTTGGCAAAGATCGTGATGACATCAAATATTTAATTAAACATTCAAAAATAAAAGAATCAGTTTTGCTCAAAAGATACAATGAAGAAATGGATCATGTTGTTGGCAATCCTAAAACTATTTTAAGTTATTATCTTATTGCCATTGAAGACAACTACGGTAAAAAAGTAGCTGATAAGCATGAAGAAA
>JAYUQO010000146.1:0-11589 GCA_043756765.1 Bdellovibrio sp.
CCCCCCTCGTCAGGGTCTGTTTTACTTTGCTCTAACAGCAGCTGGCTGAAAGTAATCTTTAGCGTAATCATAACCTTGATAAATTAAACGAACCCCACCATGTGCCGATTCTCTGATAAAATCAGCTGTTGCTGAGTGCTGTAGATAACTATAAGTTTTATCTTCAATAGTTTCGTGGTTCATTTTAGTTTGAGAAAAAATAACAACTAAACATGAAAAAATAAAACACTTAATAACAAATTTGATTTCTTCCATGTATTTATTTTAGCAAACCCCTGTGCTATGTAAACGTCACGGTAAATGTCAGGCCTAAGTCCTAGTCCTAAGAATAGTGTTTTAACTAAACTGGACTTAGACACATTTGCGACGAACCGCGTTTCATAAGACAATAAAGCAATGATACGCACCATGATTATTCTTAGTTTTTTATTTCATTCTTTGGCCCTTTATGGTCAATTAAGTTCTCCAACTAAAAATAGAAATCCGTATCCCGCTAAATATTATAATGCGACAGATGAAGCATTGGTTATCAAGACTGTCACGTTTGCTCCAATTTATGATAACAGCAATGGCATATACAAAAAAGTTTTAGAGCCAGAACTTAAAAAAATAATTTCTGAAGATAAAAATTGGGCTTATTCAGATTATAAATTTTCAAAAAATGTGCGCGCTGATGAATTTGATCAAAATTCAAATTTAGTTCTTGAGGCCTTACAACAGTCTAAAGCCGATGCCATGATTACATGCTTTGTTATTAAAGGTCCCTTAGGTTTAACTCTACAAATGAATTTTTATACAAAAGATGGCGGAGCTTTGTTACTTAAGGAAGAATATCAAGATTCAAAAATATTCGAAACTGAAAAAGTAAAAGCTGTTTTAGCCCAGCTTTATACAACGATAAAAACGAAGCTTCCGTATTCAGGTTTTGTCACTAGCCGCAGAGGTAATCAAGTGACATTAAATGTGGGTGCTTCACAAGGTTTAAAAATTGGTGACTCTTTAACTGTAGCTCAGGTTTTAAAAATAAATCGTCACCCTAAATTAAACTTTATGGTCGGCGTAGAAAAAGAAATCTTAGGGAAAGTTGTTTTAAATCGAGTTGAAGAAGAAATCAGTATAGCTGATATTACTTTTGAAAAAGAATCTGGTGTCATCGGGCAGGGTAGTAAATTATTGCCTTTAGATTTTGTTAAATACCCTAACTTAACGACTAATGATCAAACTTTAAAGGATCAGTACCCTAATGAAAAAAATCCTGTTGAATGGTTACCCGCACCAATACCCCAATTTGGTAAATTTATTTTCATGGGTGGATTCACTGATTTTTCTGATGACGCAGTATTAACAACAAATACCAACATCCGATCTGGAAATTCATTAGCGCTAACATTTACTTTAGGTGGAGAAATTTGGATCACACCAACGACTTATGGCAGTGTACAACTCAGTCAAATGTCCTTTAAAGGCAGCAATGACTTAGCAGGATCTGCTCCATCGAAATTAAGTTATTCAGTGAATAGAATGGATGCCCAGTTTGGTTATCGCTACTTGATTACAGGGGATTTCTGGGGCCCGCAAATTTATACGTCACTTGATTATTTATCACATAACGTGCGCGTTTCTGATTCAAATCCGACTGCCTTAACATCTTTTGAACTGTCTGGTTTTGGTTTAACAGCAGGTGGTTTATTTCCGGTCACTGAAAAAAATGATGTGCACTTAGGCGCCCAAGCAAAATTTTTAATCTTTGAAAATTTTTCTGAAACACCCGTTGATTCAGGAAAAGCGTCACCTAGCTTTTCTGAATTTAGTATTTATTCTACGTATCAGTACACGACAAATATAAATTTAAAAGGGTCTATGACCTTTACAAATATCCAGGCTAAATTTGATGGTGGCGGAAATAAATCACCACAAACAAGATCATTGGATGAAAAAATTAATTCATATTTATTTGGAATAGAATATCTTTTTTAATGGATATTCTATTCGAAGACGACTACATTATCGGCGTTAACAAACCTTCAATGGTCTTATCACAGCCTTCTTTCAATAAAGACCGAAAACCTATTAAAGACTTAATCGAAGATTTTAGACCTGATTTAAAAAATAATCTTTATTTGCATCACCGATTAGATTTTGAAACATCCGGTGTTTTTTTAATGAGTAAATCTAAAAAAGCTAACTCCCCGCTAACTAAAATGTTTCAAGAGCATGCTTTTACAAAAATATATATCTGCTTAACCCGTCCAAATGATTTAAAAGCGGGTAAAAAAGTTGTGTGCACATCAAACAACCAAAACGAATGGCTCATTCAAAATCATATGGCGCCTGCTAAAGACATGGTTAACCATAAGCGCCGAATGATTTCAGTCAAAAGTGGCGGCTGGAAAGCCGAGACCGCTTTTAAAATAATTAAAACGACACCTTTATTTCATTATGTCGAAGCGATTCCTAAAACCGGTCGTACACATCAAATTAGACAACACTTACAAGAAAGTATGCGTTCGATTTTAGGTGATAACATTTACGGCGGCAAAAGCAGTGACGTACCAAGACTGATGTTACATGCGCATAAACTTATTTTTAAACATCCACTATTAGATACAACTATTGAAATGATAGCACCTGTGCCACAGGATTTTATTACATTACTTAAATAGCTAAATGTCTCATTTTGAGATAGTGCACTGGTTTTGCAGTATAGATATGTATGAAAACTATATTTATAGCCTTATTAGTTCTACTTAATACCCAATCAGTTATAGCTCAAAGTAATAACCCACAAAATAATACCTATTGTTTAGACAGTGGAGAACAAAATGGGGACATTTATCTGGCTGAAGTCAGCAAAGAAGATGGACATCAATTACCCCAAAGCTTTAAGCCCCATGATCTAGTCGCTGTACCTAGTGACTATGTTTCTAATAATGGTGGAACTGAACAATTAAGAAAACCAGTATTAGATGCTTTTATCACTATGATCGCTGAAGCTAAAAAAGATAATGTGACATTAAAAATATATTCAGCCTACAGAAGTTTTGATCAGCAATGTGCCACTTACAGCAGTAAATTTAAAAAATTTAAAAATAAATACTCTGGTGAAGAGCTGCAAAAATATGTTGATAGCATTAGCGCCAGACCTGGACGCAGCGAACACCAATTAGGATCTACATTTGATTTAGTTTACCCTAGCATTGGCAAAAAATTAGTTTATCCAGATATTAATAATCGCTGCCCACAAAATAAATGTGTTGAGTACGAATGGTTATTAGCTAACGCACATAAATTTGGTTTTGTTATGAGCTTTCCACGCCACCCAGATTCAGTTAAAGATATGAATCCAGTGACTCAATATATTTTTGAACCGTGGCACTGGCGTTATGTCGGTTTAGTCGATGCCACTGAAATTTATAATTTAAGTGAAAAGTTAGGGCGCAGAATTTCTGTGATTGAATTTATAAAATATAAAAAAGGCGAATTGAACTTAAGTTTTTTAATCAAAGAAATAACTCGCAAACCGGCTTCTGAAATCAAAGAATTAGTTATCGGTATGGGCGGAGATGTTAGTTTATCACGCGCAGGCACACAAAAACTGGATGCCACTGGTGCCGTTTACAATAGTTTTACAACTTGGGACCAGATGACCCTGAATTTAAAAAAAATGACTGCTGGTAATGATTTTAATTTTTTAAATTTAGAAAGTGTTGTTACTGATCAGTTGATTCCGGTTATTGAAGGAAAAAAATGGCCACAAAAAAGTCATCCTGAAGGTGTTAAAAGTCTTCTTGAAAAAGCCAATTTTAATTTAATCTCGTTAGCAAATAACCATGCGTATGACTATGATCAAATGGGTATTGAAGAAACTTTGAAACATCTTAAAAAACTAAAAGAAACTTCTAAAAATAAAATCTATACTGCTGGACTTGGAACATCAGATGAAACTTTGTACCCCGCTATTATTGAATACAACGGATTACGAATTGCCTTTAATGCAATCGGAATGAAAGGTGACGATAGATCATTCTGGGAAAAATCATGGAGACCCGACCAAACTATTAATGGTATGCTATCTGTTCGTCAGTGTGCTAATGGTAAACTTGAAGCCCCAATGAAGCCTTGTGAAAAATATAGCGATCTAGAAACCATTTTAGATAATTTATCAAAAGCTGATGCTGATCTTAAAATTCTTTCTGTGCATGAAGGTAATGAGCTAACTGTTTATTTACCGAACGGATCACAACCAGATTCTGATGCTGATCAAACTAAAGACAAAAAACAACGCCAACGATCTGAAAATCGTAATATCGAAGCTAAATATAATTTAATCAAAAAATATAATATTGATTTAGTGATCGGACATCATTCACATAATGTAAGGCCTATTGATTTTAATGAAAAAACTTTGGCTTTTTATGGTTTAGGAAATTTATTGTTCTTAGGTGGCCAAAATTACACAAACGGTGGATTCCCTTTGTGGAATCAGTTTGGTCTATTTGCTAAAACATATTATTCAGTGATTGAGGGTAAGCTTGAGTTAGCAGCTGTACAGATCGTTCCGCTTAAAAATAATCATCTTGAACCAACTTTCTGGAATCAAGAAAAAGCTGAAAGCTTTGTGAAATACATAAACCTAATTAATGAAAAAAGCTTTTCGGATCGAAAAATTCAATTTAAAATGTTAGATAATGCTACGGCGGTCTTTTGCCGTGACGGAATAAAAAAAGGGACAAAAGCTTTAGCTGTTTGTCCCGAATAGAAATATTAGTTTAAATCAAAACCTTGGAATCTAACCTTGAGCGCCCGGGGCAAAGTTTCTAGGTTTACCAAATTGTCCTGGCATTGGTGGCGGGGCTTGCGGCGGAGGCAATGGTGACACTGAATCAGGATCTGCATCTCTGAATTTATTTGTTTTTGCATCAAATTTCAATTTTACAGTTCCCGTGGGACCATTTCTTTGTTTACCAATAATGATTTCGGCATTTCCCTGTTTGTCGGGATCTTCACGGTCATAGTAGTCATCACGATATAACAACATGATCACGTCAGCATCTTGTTCAATCGAACCCGATTCACGAAGATCAGATAACATTGGGCGACGATCAGAACGACCTTCAACACCACGATTTAACTGAGCTAGTGCAATCACTGGAACATTTAATTCTTTAGCGATTGCTTTTAAACTTCTAGAAATTTCAGAAACTTCGCGTTCACGACTGTCCACGCGTTGTTTCAACTGCATGATCTGCATGTAATCGATCATGATACAGTCTAATTGATGTTGAGCTTTAAGTCTGCGGCAGCGTGCACGAATCTCGAATGGTGAAATCCCTGAAGTATCATCAATAAATAATTTAGCATCACTAATGGCACCTGCGGCTTGAATCAGTTTTGGCCAAGATGCATCTTGAATACGACCATTTCTTAATTCGCCCATTGAAATTTTTGATTCCCCGGCAAGAAGACGCATCATTAAAGATTCTTTGCCCATCTCGACAGAAAAATAGGCCACAGATTTTTTAGCCCGCAAAGTCATATGGCTAGCTATGTTCAAGCTCATCGCAGTTTTACCCATCGACGGGCGAGCCGCAATAATAATTAATTCGCCACCGTGTAACCCAGCAGTCATTTTATCAAGTTCATGAAAACCTGTTGGAACACCAGTGACATCAGTTTTACGTTTATAAAGTTCTTCAATTTTTTCAATTGATGATTTAACGATTTCCATCGATCCAACAAGACCATTAGTTGATTTGGCTTCGCCAACTTTAAGGATTTCGCTTTCCGCAAAATCAATTAAAGCTTCAACATCACTGAATTCGTTTCCGTAAGATTTTTCAATCAAGGAAGCTGATGTTGAAATCAATCGTCTTAACAAAGATTTTTCATGAATAATTTTAGCGTGCGTATCAATGTTCGCCGCTGAAATGACTTTTTCTAATAAATTTAATAAATAAGCGTTTCCACCGATCTGTTCTAATTCATTTTTTGAAACTAAATGATTAGTGACAGTGACTAAATCGATTGGCTGGTTTTTTTGGTGGAGTTCAACGATTGTACGATAGATAATTTGATGTGAAGGATTATAGAAATCGTTGATCTCTATAAGATCGGCGATTTGATCGAAAGCTTCGCTATCGAGCATCAAGCCACCGAGAACTGAGAATTCGGCCTCAAGACTTTGAGGAGGAATTTTTTGACTCATTCAATACCCCTCTAAATAAAAAAAGCCCGTAGATACCACGGGCTTTTAAATATTTTATATATTACTGAGTTAATACAGTGTTCGACTCTAATGTTTGAGTCGTCATCGCTGGGATGATTTGATTAGCTTGAGCACCTTTTTTAGGTTTCAATTTGTAGTTATCAATTTTCTTTTTAAGAGTGTTTCTGTTGATACCTAACATTAAAGCCGTTTTAACTTGGTTTCCGTTATACGCTTTAAGAGCTAGTTCAATAAGAGGTCTTTCGACTTGTTCTAATACGATATTGTATAGACCATTTAACTCTACTTGGGCTTCTTTTTGCTGTTGGAATAATACTTCCAATTTGCTTTTTACTAGCTTCTCTAAGCTAACTTGTTGAAGATTTGCTACAAAAAGATTTTCCGAGTTATTGAGATTCGGCGTCATGGAACTCCCTCTTTACGATCGTGTTCATTGTTATTGTTTTAGTTAGGGTGTTTTTTTAAACACCGCGAGTTGTGGGTAACCAAATATACTTATGTTGTTGCAAATGCAACCTAACTTTTAATTTATTTTGCAAAATCTTTTCTGCCAACCAGCGTTCAGGTACTTGCGCGTGGGATGGACTAAACAATACTGTAAATTTTTTTGATAAATCTAGTTGACGGCAAAAATTTTCTGACCAGTCGAAGTCTTTTTCGCTAGAAATTACAAATTTAAATTCTGTTTTTTCATTGGTAAATTCCATGTTTTCCAACATGAAACTATCAGCAGCACCACTGTCAGGCGTTTTAACGTCTAAGATCGTTTTAACACGCGGGTCAACGTCTTTAATTGATTTGCCGCCACTTGTTTCTAACGACACCTTGTAGCCAGAATCACACAAAATGTGGATCAATCTGTGGATATCTTTTTGGAGGAGCGGTTCGCCACCAGTAATACAAATATATTCGGCGCCATAACCCTTGACGATCTCTAATATTTTTTCAAGGGACATCATTTCCCCTTCAAAATAAGAATATTTGGTGTCGCAGTATGTACAGCGCAAATGGCAGCCCGTAGTTCTTATAAAGACCGTAGGCAGACCCGCATAGGAACTTTCACCCTGTATAGAGTAAAAAATTTCATTAATTTTAAGAAAAGTTTGAGTCAAATCCATATATATTGTCTTTATGCCCTTTAGGACTTCATGAAAGATTGAAATAACTACCAGCCTTTCGGACAGTCTTCAAGAAATCTTACGAAAAATACAAGACCTAGACTTCAGGGTTTTTGATTCATAGCACCTATAGAATTTACACTATAGGAATGAACCATTTCTTCAAAAGATTTCAACAAGATGTACGTGCTATTGGTTTCTTGGGTCTAAGCTTATTTATCGGCTTAGCTTTAATGAGCTATAACCCTAAAGATCCTTCATTCAACTCATTAGGTCATGGGCTTAATACTTTAAACTATTGCGGCCTACTTGGCAGCTTCTTAGCTGATTTGATTTATCAAGCTTTCGGTTTAACAGCCTGGATTGGCATTGCGGGCCTTATGCACGCGTCTATTTTAAGTTTTCGCGGAGAAAAAATTCAATTTAAAGACGCTAGACATTTCTTAGCAGTGGCTCTTATTGCTTTTACAGCGGCGTTAGTGACAATTTATTTTCCTGAAACAAAATTTTTTGATCAACAAGTCTACCCTGGTGGTTTGGTCGGTTTAGGTTTAGCTACAGGAGCTTTAAAATTATTAAACTCTGTAGGAGCACAAGTTCTATTGTGGACTTTATCATTAGTTTTGTTTGTATTTTATTTTGAATTCAGTATTCAAGAAGCCACAGAAAGACCTTTAGAGAAGCTTTTTTCATGGTGGGCTAAATTAGATTCATCAACTTTATTTAAAGGCTGGAAATGGCCTTCGTTAAAAGAACTTAAAAAAGAAAAGCTTTTAGCTGTTAAAACAAAACCTGAATCCAGTGTGGCTGAAAATTTATTCGCAAAACCTGCAGTCAAACAAGAGCACCTTTTTGAAGAAGACGATGAAGAGGAAAATGAAACTGAAAATGAATTTGTCACCTTAGATAATGACGAAAGTTCAAATGAAGTGGCTGTGTCAGCTTACGAGCCCCCAGCGCGAAGAAAAGTGATTGCCCCTGTTAAGACCCCGCGTCGTGTTGAAAATTGGACAATGCCTAAATTATCTTTGTTAGATGATCCACCATTAAGTCGTATAAAAATTGAAGAAAAAGAAATCCGCAAGAAAGCCGACATCACCCTAGATAAATTAAAACAATTTGGAGTGAACGGTCAAATCGTCGCAGCGAAGCCAGGCCCTGTTGTTACCATGTTTGAGTTTAAACCGAACGCCGATGTTCGTGTAAATAAAGTCACTGAATTAGCTGATGACTTATCTTTAGCTTTATCTGCAGAATCTTTGCGGATTATTGCACCCATCCCTGGGCGTGATGTTATCGGTATCGAAACATCAAATACCCAACGTGAAATGGTTTATTTAAAAGATCTATTAGCTGATGAAATGTTTTGGTCAAATGACTTAAAACTGCCGATTGCTTTAGGTAAGCAAACCAATGGTGAACCCCGCATTGTGGATTTACGTAAAATGCCGCATTTGTTAATTGCAGGAACAACTGGTTCAGGAAAATCTGTTTTTACAGTTTCAACGATTACTGGGTTTTTATTTAAACATTCACCTAAAACTTTACGAATGATCCTTGTTGACCCTAAACAAGTTGATTTAGCAGCCTTTGCGGATATTCCACATTTGATCATGCCTCCTATTCGTGATCCTAAAAAAGCTGTCTTTGCTTTACGCTGGGCCGTAAGAGAAATGGAAAAACGCTATAATTCAATGAATAAATTTGGTGCCAGAAATATTGAACAGTTTAATGAAATCGTTGAAAATCTATCGGCTGATCAAATCGCTGAACACGAAAAAGTAAATGCTGAATATGAAAACCAAGGAATACTTAAACTTCAACAGTATTATTATACACAGCAGCCTTATGTTGTGATTGCGGTTGAAGAATTTGGTGATTTAATGGCAGTAGATAAACAAAATGTAGAAACAAGTATCGTTCGCTTAGCACAAATGGCGCGCGCTTGCGGAATGCATTTGATTTTAGCAATGCAATCACCACGAAAAGAAGTTGTGACTGGTTTAATTAAAACAAATATCCCAGGCCGAATTAGTTTTAAAGTGGCTTCAAAAATGGATTCACGAATTATTCTTGATGAGCAAGGTGCTGAACGTCTTTTATCACAAGGGGATATGTTATTTATCGCCGGTTCTGGGAAATCTATTCGTCATCATGGGCCATATTTAAAAGAAACTGAAATCAATGCGGTTGCGAAATTTTGGGCTGACCAAGGCGAACCTGAATATGACGCAATGGCCATGCGAGCCCTTGAAGGTGGACCATCGCAAGGTAGTTTTGCGGGAATGTCTGGCGAAGGTGCAGAATTCGGTGGGGCTGAATTCGGTGGGGCCGACGAAGATTATGATGAAAAATATGACGAAATTCTATCTTGGGCTGCGACCCAGAAAGCCATTTCAGCTTCGTTAATTCAAAGACGCTTTAAATTAGGTTATCCACGAGCAGCACGATTAATTGAACTGTTTGAACGTGAAGGTGTCGTCGGCCCTGCGAACGGCAGTAAACCACGCGCCGTGTTGGTTCAAAGTCATCACGGTTAACTATTAAGGCTCGCTCAAAGCTCGCTTGGTCAATAATAATAAGCTAAATTCAATTTATGAGCCGTGTTAATCAAATGCAAATTGATTAACACGGAAGTCCTGTGCTGTGATTAAAGAACTTATTTTTACGGGTACTTTCACACAAGGAGGATTTATGTTTAAGTCACTTATCGTAGCTGCGGCTTTAGTTATTTCAACAACGGCGCAAGCAACAAATTCAGCGGCAAAATTTTTATTTGCTGGTCAAATTCAACAAATTCAAGAAACTGTTGTTTCACAAGGTCTTAACTGGAAAGTCGGCGACGAGAATAACTATAAATTAAGTATCGGCGGATTTATCAACGGCACTATGAAAATGTACGTTCGTGACATCGGCCCTGAAGATTTGTGGATGGTTCAAGATATCGACTTATCGATTCAAAAACAAAAAGTTGAAGCTTTACTTGATATCAACACTGGCGAACTTAAAAAATTATTAGTTAACGGTGAAGAGCAAGAATTACCTAAACCAGATTTCGAAATCATTGAACAAAAAGAAGCGACTGTAACTGTTAAAGCAGGAACTTTTAAAACGATTTATCTTAAAATCAAAGATAACTCACAAAACGGTGCGATTTCTGAACAATGGGTTAACCCGCGGGATATTCCACTTTCGGGAATGGCTAAATCAGTTGCTGATAGCCAAATTGGTAAAGTAAATATCGAACTAACTTCTTTCAAAAAAAATTAGTTAATGATTAAACTTTTTGAAGTTGTAAAAAAAGTCGCACTCGTTGCGGCTTTTTTTGTTTCTACACCATTATTTGTAGCTGCAAAACCTGTTGAAAACTCTGTAGGCTTACTTTCTGAAACAAAGAAGAAAGTCACATCACTATTGCTTTTAAAACAGCGTGAGCAGGCATTAGATGTGATTAATAAAATACTTAAAAACAGCCTAGATCCGCAGATTAAAATTAAAATACAAGAAGTTAAATATTTGGCATTAACGACATTTATGTCTCATGAAGCCCAAGAGTATTTCGAACTAGCAACATTACAATCACAGTCTGAACCTAAAGTCTCTTTAAAAAATGCTGAAAAATGTTTAACTGTTGATACAGATAATGTCCACTGTCTTTTTGCTGAGCTGAAAGCTTACCATCAGCTGCGACAACCTCTGAAGTCTCAGGCTGTTGTAGAAAAAATAAACTTACTGATTGATCAAGTCCCCCAACTAGAGACTCTAAAACTATCTTTAGATAAAAAAAAATCAGCATTTATGACAGCTAACTTTTCTTCAAAAGTTAAAGATGATTTTTTTGACCGTCATGACCTATTGATTTTAGAATTTGATCGTTCGATTGAAGCTAAAAACTACTCTTTAGCAAAAGATGTTTTGGCCTTAATTGAAAAAAACTATGCGGATTACCCTGATATCATTATTATGAAAGCTATTTTAGATCGAATCACATACGGTGAAGACGTTTTACCAAAGCTATCTGATTTAACCTCTGTGCACGAAAAAAAATGTAAGGCTATTGCTAAAAATATTTCCCGAAAGTATTTTTATGATTTAGACTTGTGTCAACGAACTTTAGATTGGGGTACGAATTGAAATTAGGTCTTTCACTTTTATTGACGTGCTTCTTCTGCAGCTGTGGAATTAAAGGTAAACCTTTGCCACCGCTCGATAATGATCAAGCCACCCCGGCTGTGTCTAGCCCGC
>JAYUQO010000147.1:0-11441 GCA_043756765.1 Bdellovibrio sp.
CTCAAGGGTTGGGCTTATCAACTGCGTTCATCAGGAAAAGTGAAGTTTTTAGAACTTCGTGATGGAACAGGAATTGTTCCTTGTATTTTTTTTGAAAAAGACTGCGGTGCTAATATCTTCAATCAATTTGATCAGCTGACACAAGAATGTTCTGTCGCTGTGACAGGAACTGTTCGTAAACATCCAAAGCATGAAAATGTTTTTGAAATCGGCGTTGAAAATTTTGAAATTATCGGTAAATCAGAAAACTACCCGATTACTCCGAAAGAACACGGGACTGATTTTTTAATGGAAAACCGTCATCTTTGGATAAGGTCAAAAAGACAGCATGCTATTTTACGCGTTCGTCATGAAATCATTATGGCAATTCGTGATTTTTTTGATGGTCGTGGTTTCACACTAGCAGATGCGCCAATTTTTACACCAGCCGCTTGCGAAGGGACATCAAACCTTTTTGAAACAAAATACTTTGATGACAAAATGTTTTTATCACAATCAGGCCAGCTTTACATGGAAGCTGCATCAAAAGCTTTTGGTAAAGTTTATTGCTTTGGTCCAACGTTTCGTGCAGAAAAATCTAAAACACGAAGACACCTAATTGAATTCTGGATGGTAGAGCCTGAAGTTGCATTTAATGACATGTATGACAACATGGATTTAGCTGAACAGTTTGTTGAATACATTGCTCAACGTGTTTTAAAAAATCGTACTGAAGAGTTGCGTGTTCTTGAAAGAGATCCAGCTAAACTAGAATGTATCAAAGGAAAATTTCCTCGGCTGCATTACAAAGAGGCCTGTGAAATTCTTTTAAAAGAAAATCCAGCTTTTATTGTGGGTGATGATTTTGGTGCGCCCGATGAAACAATTATTTCTTCACAGTTTGATAAGCCTGTTTTTGTTCATCACTACCCGCAAGCGATCAAAGCTTTTTATATGAAAGAAGACCCTAAAGAACCTGGCTATGCTATGGGTTCAGATTTATTAGCAACAGAGGGCTACGGCGAAGTGATCGGTGGTGGCCAGCGTGAAGAAAGTGTTGAAAAATTAATTCAAAGAATTGCTGAGCATGGATTAAATCAACAAGACTTTGAATGGTATTTAGACATTCGACGTTATGGTTGTACACCAAGTTCTGGTTTTGGTTTGGGATTAGAAAGAACAGTGACGTGGCTTTGTGGTCTGCCGCATGTTCGTGAAACTGGGGCTTTTCCAAGATTATATGGCAGGGCTTATCCTTAATACTTATACGTAGTTTGAAAACTTGCAGATAAAGGAATAATTATGTCTGAAATTATGCTTCAAAAAATTAATGATCTAGAAAAAAGAAATGATGCCGCAATGGCTGGTGGTGGTGCAGACCGTATAGCTAAACACAAACAAGGTGGCAGGTTAACAGCACGTGAAAGAGTTGAAGTTCTTTTAGATCCAGGAAGTTTTGTTGAAACAGATCGTTTTGTAACACACCGATGTACAAACTTTGGAATGGAAAAAAATAAAGTTCTTGGTGATGGCATTATCACAGGTTACGGACGCATCAACGGAAAATTAGTTTATTTATCATCTCAAGATTTCACCGTAAATGGTGGATCAATGTCTCGCACGCAAGCCAATAAAATTTGTAAAGTGATGGATTTAGCTTTAAAAAATGGAGCTCCATTTATTTCAATCAATGATTCTGGTGGCGCGCGTATTCAAGAAGGTATTGAATCACTTGGTGGCTACGCAGATATTTTTACTCGTAACACAATGGCATCAGGTGTGATTCCACAAATCACGGCAATCATGGGGCCGTGTGCTGGTGGAGCCGTTTATTCTCCGTCGATTACTGATTTTGTTTTTATGGTTGAAAACACAAGCTACATGTTTGTGACTGGTCCAGATGTAATCAAAACAGTCACGCATGAAGATGTCACAAAAGAAGAGCTTGGCGGAGCTATGACTCATTCACAAAAGTCAGGCGTGGCGCATTTTACAGCGAAAGATGATAAACACTGTTTATTATTGATCCGCGAATTAATGAATTTTCTTCCAACAAATAATTTAGATGATACTCCGACACTAACAACGACTGATCGTCCTGATCGTATTGTTGAATCATTAAATACTTTAATTCCCGACAATCCAAAAAAACCTTACGATATGTTGCAAGTTATTTCTGAAGTCGTTGATGAAGGTTATTTTTTAGAAGTTCATAAAAATTTCGCACAAAATATTATCGTTGGTTATGCCAGATTTAATGGTCGCCCTGTTGGTATTGTTGCCAACCAACCACAAATTTTGGCAGGATGTTTAAATATCGATGCTTCAAGAAAGGCCGCAAGATTTATTCGTTTTTGTGATGCGTTTAATATTCCGATTGTTTCATTTGTCGACGTTCCTGGATTTTTACCAGGGCGTGATCAAGAATGGAACGGCATCATTACCCACGGTGCAAAATTACTTTACGCTTATGCTGAAGCCACTGTTCCAAAAATTACTGTAATCACACGTAAAGCTTACGGTGGCGCATACATTGTTATGGGATCAAAACTTTTACGTTCCGATGTGAACTTAGCATACCCGTCTGCTGAAATTGCAGTAATGGGTGCTGAAGGTGCAGTTAATATTATTCATCGCGAAAAAATATCTAAAGCAAAAGATCCGTCGGCTGAGCGATCAAAATTAACTGCTGAGTACGAACAAATGTTTAGTAATCCGTATGTGTCCGCAGAGCTAGGTTATACCGATGAAGTGATCGAACCGGCTTTGACGCGAAAAAGAATTATTGATTCACTTGAGATGTTGAAAAATAAACGTGATACAAATCCTCCGAAAAAACATGGAAATATTCCTTTATGACAGAAATTTCGACTCCTGAAAATGCACCATTTAAAAAAATACTCATCGCTAACCGTGGTGAAATTGCAATTCGTGTAACGCGCGCTTGCCGTGAATTAGGAATCACTTCAGTTTCTGTGTTCAGTGATGCTGATCGTGAAAGTTTACATGTGTTTTTGGCTGATGAAGCTTACCATATTGGTCCAAGCCCATCTAAAGAAAGCTATTTAAATTTTAGAAAAATTTTAGAAGTCGCGACAAAAGCTGGCGTGGATGCAATTCACCCTGGTTATGGTTTCTTGTCAGAGAATCCAGTTTTTGTTCGGGCTTGCAAAGAAGCTGGCATTACTTTCATCGGGCCAACAGCAGAAAATATGGAAGCTATGGGTGATAAATTGTCAGCCAAAGCTTTAATGAAAAAAGCAGGTGTGCCACTAGTTCCCGGCAGTGAGGGCGGAGTCGAATCTGTTGAAGACGCCATAAAAATTTCTAAAACTATTGGTCTGCCGATCATCATTAAAGCGACTGCTGGTGGTGGCGGTAAAGGGATGCGTGTTGTTAGACACGAATCAGAAATTGAAAGTGCATTCAGAGCCTGCAGATCTGAAGGCCAAAATTATTTTGCCAATCCCACTGTTTATATCGAAAAATTTATTAATGACCCTAAACATATTGAAATTCAAGTTTTTGGCGATACACATGGAAACGTTGTGCATTTATTTGAACGTGAATGTTCAGTGCAAAGACGTCATCAAAAAATTATTGAAGAATCCCCGTCTCCGTCAGTTCCAAATGATGTTAGAAACAAAATGGGTGATGCAGCCGTTCGCGCCGCAAAATCAATTAATTACATTGGTGCAGGTACGATTGAATTTATTTTTGATAATCAAACCAAAGACTTCTTCTTTATGGAAATGAATACACGTTTACAAGTTGAACATCCGATCACTGAACTTGTGACAGGTGTTGATCTTGTAAAAGAACAAATCTGGGTCGCTAAAGGTAAAAAATTAAGCTTTGAACAAGCTGACATCAAACAAACATGTCACGCGATTGAGGCCCGCATTTGTGCTGAAGATCCAGTGACGTACAAGCCGTCGCCTGGGAAAATTCGGGCATGTCGTCATCCGCAAGGGCCGTTTTTGCGGATCGATTCTTATGCTTACCCTGGTTACGAAGTTCCTATTTATTATGATCCGATGATTGCCAAAGTAATCACATGGGGAGACTCCCGTGAAGAAGCTATTGATCGTATGCAGCGGGCTTTAACTGAATTTGTTTTAACGGGAATTAAAACAAATATTGTTTTACACAAAACAATATTAAAACATCCAAAATTTTTAGATGGATCATACACCACGCAATTCATTGAAAAGAATTTTGAAGTTATTGAACCAGAACTTTTCAAAGAAATTGAAGATCCTGTCTTTTTGATCGCAGCTGCTATTACAGCTTATGAAGATCGTAAAACAAAAGACGTTCGTCGTTATAATGTGGCATCAACATGGCGCCGTGTTGGTCGTAAACTTCAATTAAGAATGTGATAAAGGGTATAAGATGTATTTTGAATCAGTGATTAATAATAGAAAATATAAAGTCGATGTCCACGAAGAACGTCACGCGTGGAAAGTGTCTTTGCAGCAAGAGGGTCAAAAGTGGGTTCACTATGACATTTCTAAAATGGACTTTAAGCATGCAGAAGAATACGTGAGTTTTCTTTTTAACGGAAAATCATATTTGATCGATGTTTTAGGTCAAGACACTGAATACACTGTGTTCACGCGAAATTCTTTTCGTACGATTAAAATATTTAATGACGAAATGCTTTTACACGAATCTCTTAAAAAAGGTGGCGGTGTGGGTGCAGACACCCAATTAAAGGCAGGTATGCCTGGCAAAATTATTGAAATTTTTATCAAAGAAGGCGATGTGGTCAAAGCTGGAAAACCATTAATGATCATGGAAGCCATGAAAATGGAAAATGAAATGCGCGCATCCGTCGATGTAAAAATTAAGGAAATTTGCGTGAAACAAGGGGACTCCGTTGAAAATGGAGCCGTGTTAATTAAATTTGAGAAAAGCGAGTAGGATTAAGCAGAGAATATTTTTGATTTAATACTTTCAAGTATTAAATAGGTCGATGGGATCCAAACCAATGACAAGACACTTCCGACTATCATTCCCCATGATAAAGCTAAGGTTATTGGAACCAACAACGAATCATATCCACCGAAACCCCACGCAGCTGGTAATAGACCAACCACTGTTGTAAGCCCTGTTGCTAAAACAGGCTTTAATCTTTCTTTGCAAGCTCTGACTAAAATTTGCTCAAGCGGAAGAGTACCTGATAATTTACGGCGAAGTTCTTCAATGTAATCGATTAATATAATGGCGGAATTAATAACTACTCCGGATAAACCAACTACACCGATAAAAGCAATGAAGCTTAGAGGGCGCTGGTCCACAATAAATGCATAACACACACCAATTAGTCCTAAAGGAATTGAAGACAATATTAAAAAAGGTTTTGAGAAGCTCTGAAATACAAACACTAAAATACCAAAAATTCCAATTATTGAAATAACTAGTGCCACCCCTAAGGAAGAAAGTGATTCATTAGTGCTTTCTTCTTCGCCTCCGAAGGTAATAGCTAAATCCTGAAATTTATTTTGATTCAGTTCCACAAAATTTTTCAGCTGTGAGTTAGCTGAATGAGTCGTTATTATATTCTGATCAACTTCAGCTGTAATAGTGACTGTACGTTTAAAATTATAATTTTTTCTAAACAGCGGTGCTTCTGATTTTGAAAAACTAGCTATTTTTTCAAGTGGTACTAACTGACCTTGGCTGTTGACCATTTCAAATTTTCTAATATCATTTAGTTCATTTATTTTCTGCTCGTCTAAACGAACAACCACTTCTACCTCTTCATTATTTCGATTTAAAACTCCTGCTACAAAACCTTGAAGGCCAGAACGCAAATTAGAACCCACGGCATCAGTGCTTAATCCAGTCTGAGCAGCCAATTTATCGTCGACCCTCACTGTAATTTCTTGGCCGGGGGATTGAACATCAGATTCAATATTGAATAGTCCTTTTTTATTATTGAGCTCCGCTAAAAGTATGGCTGTAAAATCAACTATTTGCTTTTCATTCAAAGAACGTATTCGTAATGTGATTGGTTTACCTATTGGTGGGCCACCAGCTATATTTTCAAACGAAAGCTTTTCTAGTTCAGCTGGTTTTTCGATGGTGCGCAGATCGGTTAGCACTTTATTTACATTTAAATACTGAGCTTGCCCAAGCTTAACAGTAATTAAAATAAATCCTACGTTTTCTCCGACTTTAATTTGTGGATCTGATACATCGACTTGTTGGATTCCCGTACGTGACACAAAAGACTCAAAATTTTTCGGGTCTAATTTTTTTTGTATAAGTAAACTTAGCTTTTCTGCCGCCAGATCAGTTTTCAAAATAGCTGTTTGTTTCTTAGTCTCATATCTTGCAATATAAAATTCGATACCGTCTGCTGGAAATAATTCAAAACGGTTGAACGCAGCTGTTGCAACAAACCCTGAAATAATTAGGCTAAGTAATATAACAAATGTTTTCCATTTATTATAAACACAAAATAAAACAGCCTTAGCAAATAAATTCTCTAGTTTATCCATGGCAGTTAATTTTTTATTTATATCGGTTTTCTGAACATCAATAAACTGAAGCCGTGCAGGCAATAAAAATAAAGCTTCAAACAAACTAAATAGTAAAGCTGCAGTCACAGTGATAGGGATCCACTTAATAAATTGGCCCATCACCCCTTTTGTAACTAGCATCGGTAAAAAAGCAGCTATGATAGTCAGTGTTGACGCAGTAAATGGAATCCAAAACTGAACTGCTGACTGAACCGCTGCATCCTGAGCGTTCATGCCCTCCTCCCGAAGTCTGGCATAGTGCTCAGAAATAACAACAGAGTTATCAACTAAATTTCCTAAACAGATAATCAGAGCCATCATTGTAATTATATTAAAATTAGCGCCCTGATAGACCATCAAGAAAACTGTTCCTAGAATGCATAGAGGCAAACTTAAAGAACTGAAAATTCCCACCTTAAAAGGTAGGAATAAAAAAAGTATTAATACAACGACTATAAAACCAAGACCAGCATTTGAGGTGACAATGTTTAACCGATCAACGACACGCTGACCTTCATTGTTATATATTACTAATTTTAAATCAGCTGGGAGATTTTTTTCAAAATTTGTAATTCCTTTTTTTACTTCATCGACTACATCAACGGCATCCGCTTCACCTTTTTTTGCAACTACGATTAAAAGAGCTGACTGACCGTTTAGTCGTGCTAATATTTTTGCAGGCTTTCGGCCCTCTTTAGAATAGCCTACATCACCTATTTTTACTGAATTACTAATATCAGTCGATCTAACTACAAGGTTTTCAATTGATTCAGCGTCGGTCACGGGGCTTAAAACACGTACTGCTTCAACGGCTTTATCATTGCTAATAATTCCAGAGGGAATGTTTTTTATTTTTGTTGAAAGTGCTAAAGAAACTTCAGCTAAGCCAACATCAAGTGCTTTCAGCTTTTTTGGATCCAGATAAACTTGGTATTCTTTTTCTTGTTTCCCCGAAAGTTTAACTGATGCAACACCTTTTATATCTTCAAGAATTTTTTTAAATTGAACTGCTTTTGAATTGAGTAATTCAATCTGATCAGTTTTTGTCAGTATTGAATTTTTCTGTGCAACTAAGGCTACTTCAATAATTGGTATTTCATCAGCCTTAACTTCGAAGACCAAAGGGTCGTCTGTGATTTCTGCAGGCAAGCGGCCTTTAGCACGTTGAACTGCACGTTGAATTTCATTAACGATTTTGTCTGTGTTCTTTGTATCAATATCAATGCGCACATCAATATTTGAACGATCTGGTTCTGAAACAGAAAAAACTTCTTTAATACCTGAAATTCCCCGAAGTTCTTCTTCAATTAAATGAGTCACTTTATCTTCGACTTCTTCAGGAGATGCGCCCGGATAAATAGTAGAAATATTTACAGCAGCGAAATTGACTGGGGGGAAAGCTTCGCGGTTCATATTCAACAAACTGGCCAACCCTGCTAAAATAACTAAAACTTTTAGGGTAAATGTAAAACGCCAATTAACGACAAAAAATCTAAATATCTTTTCCATATTTAAATCATCAACTTTTCAACAAAAATTGTCATTCATTTTGTTTTTTTGATTCTGAATATGATGTGGTTAAGCAGAAAAAATAGCGTTTAATTTTTTTCGAATGATTGCCATCTCAACATCGGAAACTTTTCCTAATTTTTCTATAAATCTTTCTTTAGAAACAGATCTGATATGTTCCAAACAGGCTTGGCTTTCTTGCTTTTGAACAAACACTGTCGATCTTGTCGGCCAATCTTTTAATGATGAGGTCAGTGGAACTATAATTACAGTCTGCAAAGCTTTATTCATTGAATTCGGACTAACAACAACACATGGTCGTAATCCATTTTGCTCGCTTCCACGTACGGGATAAAGTTTTATTTGCCAGATTTCATTACATTGGGGATTCATTATCATCCTCTAAATCTGCGTCTAACCATTCTTTGTCTTCTTTAGATAGTTCAGTATTGCTGAATTTCCATTTACTATGATGTTGTAAATGAGTCTCAATAACTATTTTATTATTTTCAATAGACGTAACATCGATGATATCGCCTTCTACGATATTCAGCGAATCTTGAATCTCCTTAGGAAAAATAACTCCTAATGAATTGCCTACTTTTCTAATTTTAAGTGAAGACATAAATCACCTCTGAATATAGTTATAACAAATGTTATAACATATGTCAATAAATGGTACTGCAGCTTTGAATTATACAAATAAGTGATATCAATATGTTACGGGCTCAAACTCATAAAAAAGCGAGATTTTATGAATCCTGTATCTTGTTTATAAAATATGCTCTACAATGAAATCAATGGGTTACGGGCTCAAACTCATAAAAAAGCGAGATTTTATGAATTCTAAAAATCTAAATTATAGTAAGTCAAAAATCGACAAAGCTGGCGAAATTTTAAAGAATACGGCTGAACAAAGTAAAGAAATAGTACAAACCTTAAATATCCTTTCTAATTGGCGAGATTTTCACGCTGTACCCCTTGATACTTTTGCTGTAGCCCTAAAGAAAAGAATTCAGAAAATAAAATCTGACGCAATAGTTGCACAAAGACTAAAAAGAACGCCATCAATTTTACTAAAACTATCGAATCACAAAACAATGCGACTATCGGCAATGCAAGATATTGGTGGGTTGAGGGCGATTCTAAATACTGTTGAAGATGTTTATAGTATACTTGCTTTGTATAAGAAATCTAAATCAAAACATTCAATGTTTTCACTTGATGATTACATTGAACAACCTAAAAATGACGGCTATCGAAGTATACATTTAATCTATAAGCTCAAAAAAACTCCAGACATATTTTTAGAAATACAGTTAAGATCACAGCTACAGCATATCTGGGCCACTGGCGTAGAGGTTTTTAGTACTCTAAAAAATAGCTCTTTTAAATCTGGTCAAGGGAGCCAACACTGGTTAGAGTTTTTTTCGCTTTTAAGTTCAGTTTTTGCAATAAAGGAAAATAAGCCAGTTCTAGTTCAACATCGCACCCTTTCAAAAATAGAACTCCTCGAATCCCTAAAAAATATAATTAATGAACTACAGGTCATTGATAATCTTAATGTCTACACTGCTGTTTATAAGACTTTCTCTGAAAACAATGCTCGGGGTAGAAAAGGACATTACAGTTTAATTTCGTTAAATTCTAGGGAAAATAAAATTTCATTAAAAACATACAGCGCTAATCAATTTGATATTGCTGCAAAAGCCTATTTGGATTTAGAGAAAGCCCACTTCAATGACAAGCAAATAAATATTGTCCTTGTTAATACCGGCGATATAAAAAAGCTTGAAGAAAGTTATCCAAATTATTTTATGGATACAAAAACTCTTGTTAAAAATTTATCACAAATAATGTTGGGACAATTTATCTAAAAGCGAATATAGACGTACATGCTTCCTACAGGTAGTGGTTGATTCATTTTTGCTAAATTCAAATCACTAACAAGCCCTGCTTTTTCTAACCTGAAATGTGTCGAAAACAAATCGTATTTAGCTGAGCCTTCAGAATCTGAAGAAGTCATTTGTTTTAATTTGGATTTTTTTAAGATCTAGTCTTCCAACTAAATCTTTTTAAGCAGTTCCGCTTTTTTCGCATCGTAATCTTGTTGTGTAATTACACCAGATTGAAACAGTCTATGTAGTTCTTCGAGCGATTGAATAGATGTTTTGTTGTCAGATGTTTGGTTATAAACTTGTTTATTATCATTAGATAAAACAGCAAAAAGATTTTTAATTGTATCAACCCAAGTATCAAAATAATTTAAATCTTTTGGTGCAGCTGCTTTAACAACATAAACTTCGGCGGCCATATCGTGTAATGTTTGTTTTTTTTCTGTGAAAAGATTCATAAGATAGCCTATCCCAAGTATAAGTGCAGAAACGGTTTTCATAAAATAACGAATGAAAGCTTGTTTAAATGTAACTTGCCCACCTGTTGCATTAACTACAGAAAGACCCATGATAATCTTTCCTGGCGTGGCCTTTAAAGGTGACGCCTCAAATATAGGATAGTACATAACCGAACATAAAAAAGAACCAACATATGGTATTGCCGCATTTATTGCAATTGCCGGAATAAACATAATAATGACATCGACGATCATTGCTGCAAAACGAATCCAAAATCCTGCGTAAATCATATTGTATCTACCTTTCTTTTTTCAAAAAATCCGACTAAGACGATTGATATTTCATACATTATCCACAAAGGAATCATTAATAAAACCATACTCAATGCGTCCGGCGGTGCTGCGATTGCAGAAACTACTGTTATGCCTACAACTGCATATTTTCTTTTTTCTTTGAGAAATTTTTTAGAGACTAAGCCCATCATTCCTAAAAATGTAATGATCACTGGCATTTCAAAAGTTAATCCGAAAACTAAAGCAGTCTGGGTAAAAAAACCTAAGTACTGATCAATCGTAATCATCGGCTTATCAACGTCACCACCAAAATGCATTAAAAATTTAAACGCCATCGGTAAAACAATATAATAACTAAAAGCTATACCCAAAAGAAATTGCGCTGTTCCAAACGTAATAAATCCAACTGCAAATCTTTTTTCCTTTTGATAAAGAGCTGGTGAAATAAATTTCCAAATTTGATAAAGCCAAAACGGGGCTGACAAAATCATACCGACAATTAAAGAAACTTTCACATGGGCCATAAATTTATCAATCGGTCCTGTGTATACTAAACCGCCATTCGGCAAATAGGGCGCAATCGGAGCGCGAATAACATCAAATACCTGCTGACTGATTGTCCAAGCCATTACTGTTCCGAATAAAATAGCATACGCCGATTTTGTTAAGCAGGCTCTAAGATCTATTAGATGCTCAATCAAACTCATGTTTCTTTCTTCAACTGGATCTTGATTAGGTGTTTGAGTCATTTTTCGGATCTTTTTGTGTTTCTGGTT
>JAYUQO010000148.1:0-4000 GCA_043756765.1 Bdellovibrio sp.
GTTATTCAATCGAAAGGTATTGCGGTTACTGCTGGGGAAAATTTAATTGAACAAGGGTCTTACAAAGTTGATAAATATCCAACTGTTGTTGCATTGAATTACACTAAGTCATCTTATGATGGTGGTGGCGATCGTTACGAAATTCAAGATCAATTTGGTGATACACCGAATGTATTCAAAGGATATTTTGTCATCGATGAAGGCCGATTTGTGGATTACGTTCATCCATCACCAGCAGCTACAGATGAAAAAATCAGAATCAGTGGTTTACCAGAATTTCGTACAGCGGTTCCTGATTATTTAAAAACATCAGGTTCAATTCAAATTCCGAAAGTCACATGGAGACCCAAACAAAATGGAATTCCAGGCGCAGGAATGGCTGGTCCTAAATTTTAGACCTGAATTCTAATTGGTCTGTTTTATATCTTGATAAAATTGAATCACATCGCGATCAACAATAATTGATCGCGGATTCCATCTGACAATATGCAATCCTTGTGGCGTTCGCAGTCGTGATAACGCCACGTAGGCTTGGCCGGGCTCCCACAAAGAACTTAAATCACACCATAATTCATCTAACGTAGCGCCCTGAGATTTATGAATTGTTGTCGCGTAAGCTAATGTTAATGGATATTGAATCACACTGGCTTTAGGGTTTCCGTCAGCATCCATCATTGAAAAAGTCATGCGCTCGACTTTAACTTCACGACCATGCTCTTTACGCACAGTTAATGATTCTTTATCGTAATCGACTAATGTGCCACGCGTTCCATTCACCCATCTTTTTTGCATGTCATTTTTTAGAAATAAAACACGACAGCCTATTTTTAATTTTAATTTTTCAGGAACCGGTGATGATTTTTTCATGGCAGTAACATATTTTTCATCACCAAAGTAAATAGAATCAAATTCAATTTCTTTTTCTGAGATTTCACTTAATTTTTTTTGATTATAATTTTCTGATTGTTCACGTCTTGGGAATAGTCGTGTTCCTGAATGCTCTTCATCATGAACTTTGGTGTGATCGTTTAAAAATTCAACGACAGCCGGGTTGACTTGTCCGTACCGAATTTCACTTAAAATATTTAAAAATTCATTGTCTACAACGCGCTGATTATGTTTTAGAATACAAACTTGCGGGTCAGTCCGCTTCCAGGCCTCTGTTAAAAAACACCAATCTTTTTTTTGATTAGGACCACGCATTACGGGTGGCAGTTGACCGAAATCACCAACGCAAATTAATCTTAATCCACCCCAGGGCAAAGTTGATCCACGGGCTTTTTGCGCTAAAGCTTCTGCAATGGTAAAAGCTTCGCCCGAAATCATCGAAATTTCATCGATGATGATTCCTTCAACTTGGGCTATTCGCTTCAGTGTTTTACTATCTTTAGAAACCCGTAGGTATGTGGCATCAGGGCCACCTTCCATAATACCTAAACCAAAAAAACTATGAAATGTGCGGCCACCTAATAAGACAGCAGCTGCACCGGTGCTGGCTAAAATAGGCATATTTTTAGGATCTAGTTCTTTAGTGAGCTCGCGAACGACGTAACTTTTGCCGCTTCCAGCGCCACCAGTCAAAAAGACGTTTTCACCAGACCGCATAAGGTCCAGAGCCAGTTGTTGTTCGCTTGAAAGTTCGCTAAGAGTAGTGTTTTTCACAACAGCCATGCTAGCTGTGTTATGACTTCTGTCAAAAGATAAACAAGTTATTTAAATGTTGTTGCTGTGGGTCTTAGGTACACATATAATCAATGTCTAATAGAAAGAGTCTTATGCCATCAAATAAAGTTTACGTTAATCGAACTCTCAATTTAAAAAAAATTAAATATATTGGTCTAGATATGGATCACACGTTGATTCGTTACAACACTGAAAACTTTGAACGTTTATCACACGCCAAAATCATGGAAAAACTAGTTTCTGGTAAAGGCTACCCTGAACAGGTTAAAAAATTACAATTTGATTTTAATTTCGCACTTCGTGGATTAGTTGTTGATCGTAGCAAGGGCAATTTATTAAAATTAAATCGCTACACAGCGATTCGAAATAGTTTTCATGGTTTAAAACCCTTAGATTATAAAATTCATCAAAAAGTTTACAGATCAACTTATATTGATCTCAGTAAAAATGATTACTTAGCTGTTGATACTAGTTTTTCTTATTCTTTGGCTCATGCTTATTCACAACTAGTCGATTTAAAAGACAGTGATTCGCATTTGAAATTACCAGATTATGGGACTATGGCCGATGATATTTTAGCTGCCCTTGACGAGGCCCATCGTGACGGTTCGTTAAAAGATGCTGTTCGCGCTAATGTAGATCACTACATCATTAAAGATGAAAGTGTTGTTCGTGGTTTAGAAAAATTTAAAAAACATGGGAAAAAAATATTTGTACTAACAAATTCTGAATTCCATTATTCAAAATTGTTATTAGACTTCGCGATCAATCCTTATTTAAAAGATCACAAATCATGGGTCGATTTATTTGAATTCGTCATTACTTTTGCTCATAAACCAAAATTTTTCTATGATGATACACGATTTTTTAAAGTTAACCCCGTGGACGGCACAATGACGAATGTTGACGGGAAATTATCACCGGGTGTTTACCAAGGTGGTAATGCTCGTGAATTTACAAAGCATTTAGATCTTGAAGGCGATGATATTCTTTACATCGGTGATCATATTTACGGCGATATCTTACGTCTTAAAAAAGACTGTAACTGGCGTACTGCTATGATTATAGAAGAACTTGAAAATGAAATCATGCAAAACAAAAAAGCTGAACCGATCATAAATGAAATTGATAACCTAATGAGAAAAAAAGAACCCTTAGAAGAAGGTCTCACAGAACTAATGACACAAAAATATGAACGCTCAACAAAAGTTGATGAAGGTAAAATCGATTTACTTCAAAAAGAAATTGGTGAATTTGATACCCAAATCAGTCAGCTGATTAAAAAGCAACACACGCTGTATAATCCAAATTGGGGCCAATTAATGAGAGCTGGCAATGAAGAAAGCTATTTCGCCTATCAAATGGAAAGATATGCTTGTGTTTACATGAGCAAAGTCAGCGATCTGTTTGATTTATCGCCGCGTACTTATTTTAGAGCACCGCGAAGGCCATTAAGCCATGAAGTAGGACAAGACTAACGTAAGATTTAAATTAAATTTTTTAAAACAAAAACCATAAATAAGGAGATTTTTATGTGTAAAAATAAAGTTGTTCTATTCGTCGTTTCTGCGTGCTTAATTTTAACAAGTTGCGCGACAGATAACCAAAACACAGTTAAAGGCGCAGGCATCGGAGCTGGAATCGGTGCCGTGGCTGGTGCAATCATTGGTCACCAATCAGGTAACCGTGAAAAAGGAGCCCTTGCTGGCGCACTATTAGGTGGCGGTGTTGGCGGACTAGTTGGTCGCAGAATGGATAAGCAAGCTAAAGAATTAGAAAAAATTGCTGAAACACGCCGAACTGAACAAGGCTTAGTGACTAAACTAAAAAGTGATATTTTATTTGAAACAGGAAAGTCAGATTTAAAATCACAAGCGAGTGCCAATTTACAAGAAATGGCCACAATTATGAAAAAATATCCTGAAAATGTTTTAACAATCAAAGGCTATACAGACAGCACTGGTGGAGCAAAAACAAATGAAGCTTTATCTGCAAAAAGAGCAACTGCAGTTAAATCGGCTTTAATTAATAACGGAATGCCTGCGCCAACTATTTCAACATTAGGTATGGGGCCTGCTAATCCAGTTGCTGATAATAAAACTACTGATGGTCGTCAGCAAAATCGTCGTGTTGAAATCGAAATTACAGTTGATGAAAGTAAAGTTCCTAAAAACTAATTACTGACCAATCAGGATCATGTAATTATTTTCGCCAGTTAAATCCATCAACCCCACAGTTAAACGTGTAGTTAAATGCGGGGTTGAATTAATCTTATCTATATTTATTTTTCGTCTAACAGATCTGGCCTTATTTGTAG
>JAYUQO010000149.1:0-3999 GCA_043756765.1 Bdellovibrio sp.
GCTGTGACATTACAAACTCCGGTTGGTTTTACAAGTTATGCATTAACATTTCCAGTGAACGATGGAAATCCAAATCAAGTTTTACAAACTGATGGTTCAGGCATTTTATCATGGGTAACTGGTGCTGCAGGCACAGTTACAAACGTAAGTTCTGCAAATACATATTTGACTGTAACTTCATCAGCTACGACGCCTGTGTTAACAGTAAATGTAGGAACAGCATCTGGAACTTTAGCAGCGGGTAATGATTCACGTATTGCGAACGCATTACAAACTTCGACGATTTTTGCTGGTGATGTTTCAGGAACATATAACACATTAGTTTTAGCCAATTCTGGTGTTGCAGCTTCGACATACACAAAAGTAGTAGTGGATGCAAAAGGCCGCGTAACTAGTGGCACTAGTTTAGTAGCTAATGATATTCCAAGTTTAGATACAGCAAAAATCACTTCAGGAAGTTTTTCGGTTGCACGTGGTGGTACTGGGTTATCAGCTGTTGGAACTGCAAATCAAGTTTTAGGAGTTAACGCCGCAGCGACTGGTTTAGAATACAAAACAATTACTGCAGGCAGTAATATCACAGTTTCAAATACTGCTGGAGTATTAACAATCAGTTCATCAAACCCTGGTGGCACAGTTACAAATGTCACTTCAGGAAATTCTTATACAACAATCACTAGTAACTCAACGACACCAGTGGTTACAGTCAATGTAGGTACAGCTGCAAACACAGTGGCTGCTGGTAACGACACACGTATTGCTAATGCTTTACAAACAACAACAGTTTTCGCAGGAGATATTTCAGGTACAGCAAGTGCTATATCAGTTGATCGTATCCGCGGAACAAATGTTTTAATTACAAGTTTAGCAACAAGCCATATTTTGCAATACAACGGTACAAATTATGTGAATAGATTAATTCCAACTTGTTCTGTAGGCCAGTATCTATTTTATAACGGGACAGCTTGGACATGTGCAACTGATGGTGGTGGTACAGTAACAAATGTATCATCGAGCAGTTCATACATTACTGTGACTAACGGCGCATCAGCACCAGTTGTGACTGCAAATACTGGAACAGCTTCGGGTACTTTAGCAGCGGGTAATGATGCAAGAATCGTTGGAGCCCTACAACAAACAGCATTTGATGCCTATGTGTTACCTGCGAATTGTAATCCAAATCAAACAATGTACTGGAATAGTGTTAGCTTAACATTCTTGTGTCAAAACATTCAAGTTGTCGGTGATGTGACAGGAACTGTTTCAACAACTGTTGTTACGAAAATTCAAGGTGTAGCGGTTTCGTCGACTGCGCCAATCTCTGGTCAAGCTTTAGTTTACAACGGAACACACTGGGTACCGACAACAACAGGCTCTCCTCAATTTGCCAAGTTGACTGCAGATTTTACAAATGCAGGAGGAACAACACTTGCCAATGTAACAGGATTATCTTTTACGGTAGTGGCTGGTCGCACTTATAAGTTTAGATTTAATATCGTGTTTGCACCGAGTAACACAGTACGTGGTTTACGAACTACTTTAACTACACCAGCATTTACAATTTTTTCATCGCAAGCAGATATTCCCATCAATGTTGCGGATGGAACAGACCGTATATTCTCAGGACAAATTACAAGCTCTGGCGATATAGTTGTAGCAACATCATCAACAGCAGGAAATAATATGGCTTTTATTGAAGGTATTATTATACCCTCAGCTAGCGGGACAGTGCAGCTGCAAGCAGCGCAAAGCAACACCGGTACATTAACAATTAGACAGGGATCTAGTCTTGAATTTACAGAGTTACCTTAATTGTTTTTTTTAAACTCAATCTGATCCAAAACATTTCAATGGCCATGTAAATGGTCATTGAAACAAATAAACCTACACCTTTCAGTATCGCCCAGGCTTCAGTTGACCAATAAAAAGCAGCGTAAGTGGCAATGATTGATTGAATCAAAAAAAATAAAGATAATCTGAAAGTGATTCCACTTAATTTATTTTTAAAAAAATCAGGTGCTTCAGGGTTTTGCTTTTCGATGATTGATTTTAAAAAAGGCTTTTTTAGAATCCACGTTACAAATAAAAAAATGAAAAAACCAAACTCAAAAATGGCAGGTTGAAGCTTGAACCAAATGCCATCATTTAAAAATAATGATACCGACCCCATAATAAGAATTAAGCCATTACTGATTAATGTCATCTGTGATACTTTTTTGTATCTGGCAAGTTCGTATATTATTTCTGCTCCACCAAAAAATAAACCTGCGATCAGTCCGTAAAAAATGCCGTATTTGTCTTCAATGACTGTGAAAGCAATAATCGGCAGAAGACCACCAAAAAAAAGTGATAACATTTGTTTTTTCTTGTTAGCATTTTTATCTGTAGGATTATTCAAATTCACAAGCAAGGCCAGCATGCGGTTTTATAATCACTTGGTCTTGCAACACCATTTCACCATTTAAAAAAGCCATCACAGGCCAACCAGTTGTGGTCATTCCTTCAAAAGGCGACCAACCCACTTTAGAAGCTAACCATTTTTTTTCAATCGTCTGAGATTTTTTTAGATCAACAATTGTTAAGTCAGCATCGTAGCCAACTTGAATGCGTCCTTTATTTTTTAATCCAAAAGTTTTTCGCGGATTTTCAGTCAATAATTCAACTAGCTTTTCGAGCGGTAATTTCTGTTTGTGAACTTGATCTAACATCAACGTCAGCATTGTCTGAACACCTGGAATACCAGAATGTGATTGCGGGTAAGGTTTGTTTTTTTCTTCCATCGTATGTGGGGCATGATCTGAACCCATCACATCAACTGTTCCGTCTAAAACAGCTTTCCATAAAAATTCTAAATGACGTTTATCACGAATGGGTGGATTTTGTTGTGCTAGTGTACCATATTTTTCATAGCACTCAGGAGCAGATAATAGTAGATATTGTGGAAGTATTTCAACTGTAGCAATGTCTTTATGATTTTTTAAGAAAAGCATTTCTTCTGATGATGAGATATGAAGAATATGAACTTTACGATTCCATTTTTTTGCAAAATGAATTGATTTGCGAGTAGAAATCATTGCACTTTCTTCATCGCGCCAAACTGGATGATCTTTAGGGTCACCAGAATTAACAGCAATATATCTTCTTTCTTGAAGACGGGCTTCGTCTTCAGAATGGATTACAATGCGCCGTTTTCCGTTTTGCATGATTTTTTCAAATACGTCATCTCGGTCAATGAGTAGATTTCCAAACGAACTACCTAGAAATATTTTAACACCCGAACAATGAGGTAATCTTTCAAGCTCAGGTAATTGAAAAACATTTTCTGCGCAACCGCCAATAAAATACGCGTAATTTGTATGAGCTCTGTTTTTACTTAAGTTAATTTTATCTTGAAATAAAGCCTGTGTTGTCGTTGAAGGTGTTGTATTCGGCATTTCAAAAAAAGTAGTTATGCCACCTAATAGTGCCGCCCTTGAACCGGATTCAATATCTTCTTTATGGGTCAAACCAGGTTCACGAAAATGAACCTGTGAATCTATAATTCCTGGTAAAACAGTTAAGCCATTCAGATCAACAACATGTGTTGAATGGCTGTCTGAGGTCTGACCGATGTGGGCTATTTTACCGTTTTTAATTCCCAGATCAGTTTTTTGAGAGATAACTTTTTTTTCAGTTTCAGAATAAGTAACAACAGTTCCATTTTTCAAAAGGGTATCAAATTGATTGCTCATGATGATGAGTCTAACGCGAACCCCGAGATTGGTCTAGTTTTAAGACTTAAAAGGACTAGTCTATAGTAGGGCTATATTGCCATGTGATAATCAATCAGCAACAATAAAGTGATGTCAATTTTTTTGAATTGGTTTACCACACATATTGCGGGTGTTATTCAAACTTTAGCGGGTTTAATCATTTGCGTAATACTTGTGTTCGCCTATAGATTATTTTTTATAAAATCTATACAATCAAGATCTGACGTCGGCGGCTCGGAATCAAATC
>JAYUQO010000150.1:0-3986 GCA_043756765.1 Bdellovibrio sp.
AAATATCAATAGATGATAAGAAAAATCAACGCCGCTCTGAAAGAATTGATGAAGTCATCAGTGGAAAAATAACAAGAAAGTCTTACATCAACTGGACACCTGCTACCAGAGGCCTGAGTAAAAGTCCCAGACTTGTTATACAAAGTCGATTTCCATTCAGTATGTTGCGGGCCTGGAAGTATTTTGATCAAAAAACGGAATTTATTATTTATCCAGAAAAAAAAGGTCAAAAAAGTATTCCTCGTGAAATCAGTCAGCAGCTTCAGGATGACGTTGATCCTGCTTTGGATAATCGTGGTCTTTTCCGCGATCACCGCGAATTTCAAAAAACTGATTCGCCTAACAAGATCGACTGGAAGGTTAGCTTAAAACACCAAAAGCACTTTGTAAAAAACTATGAATCCGGTGATGAAAAAAAAATACTCATTGATTGGAAAATGACCAGTCAAATTGCAAATTTTGAAGATAAAATTTCTCAACTGGCGCTTTGGGTTGATATCAGCACTAAAAACCACGAGCTTTATAGTCTTAAAATTAACCAGTACCAAACCGACTATGGCTGTGACGGAAATCATTATAAGAATTGTATGGAAAAGTTAGCACTGTTAATGATTGCAGATACCCAATGAAAAAAATGTTCTTTGCAAATACAGTGCTTGCACTATCTTTACTAACAACATTGGCAATTGCCGCGACGGAAGTTCCAGTATGGATTAGTGTCTTTGCGGTGATCATCCTTTTATGGAGATTTGCTTTTGAAAGATTCAACTTTCCAAAAATTTCTAAACTGCTGGCGGCTGTTGTTGCCCTATTTGTTTTCTTGGTGGTTTATCTGCAGTACAAAACAGTTTTTGGTCAAGAAGAGTCTACTGCTATCTTGGTGGCATTGGCATCAATTGCAATTTTGAACTACGAATCTGAGCGAGACACTTATTTTATTATTCTGCTCGGGTTTTTACTGGTCGCATTAAAATCTATATTCAATTTGAATATAATTTGGATACCCTTGGCAATTATTGCCTTTTTTGGTTTGTGGTTTAGTCTGATTTCAAATGCTAAGATCAACAAAACTTCATTTCTAGTCAATACGACGTTACGGGCTTTGCCATTGTTTCTTTTTTTATTTATTGTGTTTCCAAGGTTTGTCATTTTTCAAACAAAAAAAGTGCAAAGCCAAACGACGAAGACTGGCTTCAGCGAAGATTTAAGTCCTGGCCAGGTGTCAGAATTAGCCTTGCAGAATCAGGTTGTTTTTACTGCTAAATTTGAAAATATGAAGATGCAAAGTGATCAGCTTTATTGGCGAGGCAGTGTCCTTTCAGAATCAAACGGCTTAATCTGGAAAAAAACTTTTCCGATTCGGTCAGATAAAAATTTAGACGGCGCCGCAGAAAATATATTAAATTATCAGATCATTCTTGATCCCTTGAACTTAAAAAACGTTTTTCTGCTGGATGTGCCTTTAAAAGTTATAAGTTCGAATCTGCCAATTCAAAAGTTCGAGAATCAAATTTTTTATTTGAACCAAAACACCGCATCTCAAGTTCAGATTCAAGCCCAGTCTTTTTTAAGTCCAACTTTCCAAGACAGCGAAAGTGCCGCTGACAATATCAGGTACCTTTTGCACCCACAGCTTCCTGAAAAATCAAACGCAATCGTACAAAAGATCAAACTGAAAAGTACAGATTTAGTTAGCAGACTAGAAAATTTAAAAGATTTTTTCTCTAGAACCGATTTTATTTATACGATTAAACCTGGATTCTATAACAACAACCTAGATGATTTTTTGTTTGCTCGGAAAAAAGGGTTCTGTGAACATTTTGCTGCAGCTTTTGCAACGATGGCTAGAGCTTTAGACATACCATCCCGAGTCGTGATCGGATACCAGGGAGGACTTTATAATTCCATCGGCGATTTTTGGAAAATATCGCAAAAAGATGCTCATGCCTGGGTTGAAGTTTCTTTAGCTGGCAGTTGGGTGCGGATAGATCCAACAGCTTTAATTTCACCATTACGCATTTCCATGGGTGCGGAAAACTTTTTTTCTTTAAGTGAAGAAGACCAAATTTTTAATTCAAAGAATTTAAGTTTCAAAAATGAAAAATCTTATTTGCAGGTTATTAATCAGTTTCGGTCGTTTTTTGATAATTTAAACTATCAGTGGACTTTATTTTTATTAAATTATGATTTGCAAACGCAGCTAGGTTATCTCAAAAAGTTTCAAGGAAATAAATACTGGGCCCTTGTGTTTCTATTGATTGTGTTCTTATTTGTTTTTTATAGCCAAAGTCGCAGAAAATCTGAATTAGCAAAAAAACACCCGCTTTATAAATTGATTCTTCAAATTGAAAGGTGGGGCTCTGCTAATGGCGTGGAAATGAATGTTACTGAAACACCGATGAATTCCATCAACTTAATCATGCAAGAATATCCGGATTTTCAGGATTTTTTGACTGAAATATCAAATAAATATGAACAGCTAATCTACAAAGAAGAAACAGCGATTCTAGACACAAAAATTTTAGAAAGACGCTGGTCAGAACTGACAGACAAATAAAGATAGAATATTTTATCTTTTATTTGCTTGGATTCGGATTAGTTGTGCTTTTTGATAGCTTCCGAAATTACCGTTAAATAAACACCGAACCAGTGGATCTTCTATAACTTCAACAGATTCAATTTCTTGAGCTAACTCAGAGCCAAACTGAGTATCGTTGATTCGTATGTACAACGAAGTTAATGCTTCACCATTTTCTAAAGCAGATAACAACTTGGCTGCCGGAATTTCTGTAAGCCAACTAATGTGATCATTTTCTTTAGCCAACTCAATTTTTTTGTTGCTGATGTTATAATAAAAATAGCTGGCGATACCTTGATGATCATAAACAGACAATTTCCATAGTCTTGCTTGATTAAAGTAAACTTCATCGGAAGGTTGCAAATCACTATACTTTTTTAAAATCTGATCCCGACAGTACAGTAAAACTTTATCTGCTTTCGCTTTTGACAATGCTGGAAAATTTTTTGCTATTTCTGCTGTGGTCGGAGGTTTTAAAAACGGCTGGTATTCGTAGTCAATATTTTGATTACCTATCGTTTCAATCCAAGGCAAACTTTGTGTCACCTCAAGCGATTCTTTATAAAGAATTATGCTAACAGCCGGGTTCATCCTGACAACTTCAGAATTTGGTAAAGCCATTTTTAGCTCGCTAGCAAACTGCTTATAAGAAACTGGAAACATGGCCTGATTATACCAGGACCAATTTTCCTGAATGAACTGACACGAACTGGGCACGACGTACCTGGGATTTAGGATTTGCAGCTGACTTATCCATTCAGGTGGTAATTGTTTCGATGCGGGTTTAGATCTAGATGGTGTTAATACTTCGATTTCACGCATTGTTTGAAATGGCCACAAGACTATGTCCCAGTTTCCAATTTTTTTTAATTGATGCATTGTCGCATCATCTATCCAAGAATCAACGACGTTTAAAATGTTCAGTCCAACTGCTTTAACTTGAAACAAGGAATCGACATCCGCATCCAAAGCACGACGTGGAATAATTTCTATAGAACCAATATGAACCGAAATATCTAACTCAAGAGAATAAACAAAGTTAAATCCCAAATCCTTGATCATTGAAAATAGTTCATCGTACATGCAATATAAGTAAATGGGCGTATTTCGATCTAACAAGTTAAGGCTGTCTAGCGAACAATGATCATCATGAAAATGAGAAATAAAAATGGCAGAAAATTTAAGATTTTTTACTTGATTAAAATCAAATGCAATATTTGGAAATGCGTAGCAGTTTTTACTGAATGGATTTTCAAGAATGGGATCAAAAACAATTTTTGTATCACCACATTCAAATATATATCCTGCATGAAGAATTCTAGAAATTTTTAAACTCATCGAATTTTATTTAATTCTAACCTGCATCAGAACCCATAAGCCTAATCCCCAAAATCCGTTTAGTAATAAG
>JAYUQO010000151.1:0-3986 GCA_043756765.1 Bdellovibrio sp.
ATGTCTGATCGCAGCCAGTACAGCCCTCGCATAGCTTTTTTGTATCCTTGTTGATGATCAATTTATCATGTATGTTAAATGGGTCTATAAGGTTACAAAATATGTGTTATTTGCCACTAGTTTAGATTGAAAGGTCGATCCATGAGCCAAAAATCAAAAATATGTGAAAGCTGCGGGCGAAGTTTTGATTTTCGCAAAAAATGGGAAAAAAACTGGGACAGCATTAAATATTGCAGCGATGAATGTCGAAAAAATAAAAATAAATTTGATTACAAAGAACTCATCCTAAATCTTCTGAGTAAACGCGATTCCGATAAAACCATTTGCCCTAGCGAGGTCCTACCTTTGCCACAAAAAACAGACAAAGTTTATATGGAACATGTTCGTAGAAGTGCACGGCAGTTAGTTCATGATGGCCTGATCGAAATCACCCAGCGCGGTCAAGTCGTTGATCCGGATGACTTTACAGGGCCCATTCGTTTAAGGTTAAAGAAATAAATTATGGATGAAGTTGAAAAATTTTTTAAATGTCCCTATTGTCTTGAAAAAATATCCATGATTTTAGATATCTCTGTCCAAGGTCACCAAACCTACGTTGAAGACTGCGAAGTTTGCTGCAATCCGATTCAAATCAGCTACATTTGTGAAAAATCAAAGGTCAAAAATTTTAATTCTGAGAAAATAAGTCAGTAAACTTTTATAGACCGCCAAAAATCTCCATCGATTCTGATATGCCTTTCACTGATTTTTTGCCGTAAGACTTAAATTTATTTTGTAATAATTGCGGTAGCGAATGCCAAATATTTCCGGATATAACAATATCTACATTCAGTTCTTTAGTTAAACCTTCTAGCCTACTGGCCTTATTAACTGTGTCCCCGATAATAGTATGTTGTAATTTATGGTCAGTCCCAATAAGGCCAATGACTAGCGGCCCCCTGAATAAACCAATACCAATTTTAAAAGCTGGTAATTTTTTATCAATCAGTTTTTTATTCAGCGATTCAAGTGCTGCCAACATGGCTACTGATGCCTCAACAGCTTTAATGTTTTCAGTGACTTGATCAGAATTCTCTAAATCCACGTACGCTAAAATTCCATCACCAATAAATTTATCAACAGAAATATCAAATTGTACAAAAACATCCAACATCGCCGTAAAATAATCATTCAGTAGCTCAACAACTTCTTCTGGCTTTAGATTTTCTGACAAATTTGTAAATCCACGAATATCAGTCATTAAAACTGTTAATTCACGGTGTGCGCCCTTGATTAAATTAAAATCTTCTTTCAGGGCTTGTTCGGCCACTTGGCGGGTAACAAATTTTGAAAATGATTTTAAAAGTCTTGTTCTTTCACCTAAAGTATTACTGAATTCATTTAGATTATTCAGTATAGCCAACCATAATCCCCATACCCTATTCACTGATGATTTATGCATGAATTTTAATTGTCCCAATTCATCCAAATGTTTTTTTACAGCGTTTACATGATCTTTTTCTGATAAAAAATGAAAACTAAAAGTGATGAATAACCAGACCAGTAAAAAACTAACCACATAGGCCGTTTCTGTAATTATAGAATCGTGACTTGATACTGGCGCTGTTCGTCCGTTGTTAAATTCGATCGATTGGCTAAATAAAAAATGTAGTAAGATAACCACAATAACTAAAATCGGCGCAAGTGTTCGAGTTATATGGTTAACCCACAATCTATTCAGCGATGCCGATTTATTTTCAGAACTATGATTTGGTTGATTTTGCAAAGCCCAACTTAAACCATAAGACTGCGTGATTCCTAATAATAAACTGGCCATGGCTAAAATTTCTGGTGCACGCGACTGTGTTGTTAAATGACTTATTTTCAGCATGTTCTGTAATATTGCTAAGGCTACCAGTGTCGATATCAAATAACTACCTACAGAAAAAATAATTTGATATTTTTTTGCAAAAACGACTAAAGAATAAGTATTCATTTTTTTTGAAATTAAAATAATTAAAAAACCTAAGTTGAATAAATTAGTTAAACCAATATAAGTCCCTGTGTAGTAGCAGCCAAACCCAAAGCCAGGTATTGATAAAACAGGACATACCCTTAGACCGTAAAGTGACAGCAGTGGTATAAAAATAAGGTTTAAAAAGATAAAGAACCCCATAAACTGATATAATCTTATATTCATGCTTTTATTTTCACTTAAAATAGCGTCATTGACTAGTTTTAGTCTAAAAAAATGGACTTAAATATAATTTTGGTTATGCTTAGAACTGCATAAGGAGCTCAAATGACAATCAATAAATTAATATTAACAATTGCTTTTTTATTCGCAGGACATTTATCTGCAGCTGAGGGCTTAAGTCCTATTGGATTATGGAAAACAATTGATGATGAAACTAAAAAAGAAAAATCAATCGTTGAAGTCTACGAAGTCGACGGCAAATTACATGGGAAAATTCAAAAGATTTTTAGATCACCTGAAGAGGATCAAAATCCAAAATGTGATAAATGTAAAGGCAAAATGAAAGATCAACCGATCATAGGTTTAGAAATTTTAAAAAAACTTAAAAAAAGTTCTGATAAAACTTGGAACGATGGGGACATCACTGACCCCAACAACGGTAAAACCTATTCTTGCAAAATCGAATTGATTGAAGACGGAAAAAAATTAAAAGTCCGTGGATTTATCGGTTTTTCGCTTTTAGGTAGAACCCAAGTTTGGGAAAGACAGTAATTAACCTGCGGTTCGCTGCGGCCGATAGTCAGTCGCATATTCTATACGGCCTTTACCACTTTTCTTAGCACGGTACATGGCCTCATCGGCGATTTTAATTAAGTTATCGGGTTCTGTTTGAGCAATCGGTTTATTCACTACAGTACTATGTTCTAAAACTCCAAGGCTTGCCGAAATATGAATGGGTTGTCCGTTAATTTCTTTAATCGATTCTATTCTATTTAAAATTCTGCGTGCTACTATTCCTGCGTCTTCATGGGCAGCAATTGATTCAAGAATAATCACAAATTCATCGCCACCAAGTCTTGCAAAAGTATCTGTGTCACGAATACATCCGCGCACAGCTACAGCTATATATTTTAATAAATCATCACCGACCTTGTGACCTAATGTATCGTTTATTTTTTTAAAACCATCTAAATCAAAATAAACTACGCCAATTGATTTTTCATTTCTTTGACCTAAGACTAAAGTATGCATCAAACGATCAGTTAAAAGCCTTCGATTCGCTAAACCTGTTAATGGGTCATGTGTAGCCATCAGTTGTAGGCTATTTTTTGCTTCATTTAATTTACCTAACAAAAACCCTGTGTAACCAGCCACTGCAATATTTAAAACTAATATTCCTAAGCCAAAATAGTAATGCTGCGACCAATATGAATCTTTAAAGAACAGATATGACAAACAAACTACTGTTAGACCTGAAGAGGCATACAAATATTTAACATTGTACCTAAAACCATTACCGATCGCCACCCATGTGTAAGCAAAAATGTAAACAGCTGCTTTTTCATGACCGCCAATTAAAAACAAAGTTAAAACGATAGGGTCATGAATAAGCCCGGCAATTCGACGTGTTATGTTTTTAGTTGGTGAATAAAAAATATGCGCCAGTAGTCCTACTGAAAATACATTGGCAAAGATTGCTAATCGAAAAATATCTGAATTTATTTCTCCAAATAAATAATGAAATCCTGAATAAACCAAGGTTGTTGCAACAATAACAACGCCTGCTGTATTTCAGTGTCTTCGCTATTCTTGGCGTGTTGTTTATACCTTGCGATTAAGTTCATGCGCTATTTGTACCCTCATGTGTGTAACGCTTTCTTATCGGTATCGACTAGACTATTTTTAACAGCACATTGTTTAAAATCATAAATAACGAATTGCCCGGAAATAAATGTTACCGAAGCTGGCTCAAAACGAGAATCGAATAACCAGACCCACCCCCATTGCCCATTAAATGATGTTACCGAAA
>JAYUQO010000152.1:0-11189 GCA_043756765.1 Bdellovibrio sp.
CTTTAGAATTATCAGACTCTTTTTTATTTGGCTAGTTTTATCACTCGGTCTTTGACTTCCATCACGACGACAGTCTGATCATTGATTGGATTTTCTAGACCCGTTTTTTTCTGACATTGATATAATAACTCGTTGCGTACATCGTGCACATCCATCTTATCTAATTGGTTTATTAATAGCTTGCTGATCTCATAGATGGATAAAACCTTTGTAATACCGTCAGACACAAGCACCAGTCTGGCCTTAGATTCTAAATCTACAGAAATTGATTTAAACGTAGGCGAAAACTGCGGTCCTAAAGGATCAGAATCTGAAGAAATTAATTTCAAAGGCTCTGTGGGGCTCTGCAAAAAACCATGAATTTGACCAGCTACACAAAGTTCTAAAGTGTAATTCCTGCGATCTACCACCCCGTAAAAAACATGAGCATGATCCTTATTAGACGCGATATCTTTAAGTTCTGTGCTAATTTTTTCAATCACTTTATCTGGTGGTAAACCCTTTTTAGCTTCGATCAAATGACTAACTTTAAGAATCAGCGATAGAAATAAAGCCGACATCCCATAGCCCGATGATGATGAAAGCAATATTCCAAATTTAAGTCGGTCTTCGTGTTCAAAAATATCAAAATAGTCACCGCCGGTTTTTGAACCATATAAAAACTTACGACTGAATTCAAACCCAGCCATATTTGGAATTTCTGTGGGCACTAATGCTTTATGGATTTTTTTAAGCGCGCTGATGTCTGTTGATATTTGCGACATGACTTCGTCTAGCTGATGAGAGATTTTAAAAAGCTCTTTTCGATAAATTTGAACCTCAGATTCTTTTTCAATCAATAGCTTTTGAAGAAGCTCAAGTTGGCTCTTGTCTTTAGTTTTATCTAGATTGTTATTCTTCTTAGTCTCATCTGACATATCTAAATATTCTAGAGATCTCCTTGGCTGAGTCAAAAAGGAATCGCGATCTCGGCCAGTTTAGTGAATATATTTCTTAGCTTTGTGTGTTTTCATCAGCTCGCAGGTGTCTTCTATTATCCGTTATTATCCAGAATGAGCATTTAAACCTATTAAAACGTGCCTCAAAACATCTCTAGTAAGCTTCTAATCCGAACCTCGAACCAATTTACTTCGCAACGTTAGCCTAAACCTGCTTTATCGATCCTCGCCATCGTCTTCGTTTTGCATCCTTTCCCTACATCACTTTCTGGGGGTATCGGTCACATGCAAAAACACAAACGTAAAATGTCGCAAGCGCCTAGTCTTAAAAGTATTCAGACTCAATTCCAGTTGGCATCTAGGTCACAGACTTTAAAACACGGTGGATGTCTGCGAAATAAACGCCACGGTAGAGGTCAACGTCCTTTATCATGTAAAGAATCTCTTCATGTTGTTTTCAAAATAAATAGAATTGTTCTAAAAACTCAAAGTTTTAGGACCCATCAGAATTTTAAACTCTCTCGTGAAATCATTCAAAAATACGCAGATCGATTTTTTGTTAAGATTGAACAGATCTCTATTCAAGGAGACCACATTCATTGTATGGTCAGAACTACCCGTAGAAGCTTCTTTCATCATTTCTTTCGCGTGGCTTCAGGTCAAATCGCGCAGCAGTTTGAAAAAACTGACAAGCTACGAGTCGTGGTTGATGAACGATTTCGAGTCAGTCGGCTCAAGAACTCAAACAGCCAACAGGTGGAATCCAAAAGTAATTTAAAAAATGTGACCGATACCCTAAAAAGAACTATGACAAAGCAAAACAACTCCGTGAAAAGAAAGCTCAAGCTGTGGATGTACCGACCGTTCACAAGGGTGGTGTGTGGGCGGACAGACTATAAAAATGTAAGAAATTATATTCAATTGAACGAAAAAGAAGCCCTTGGTGAAATCGCTTATAAAAAAGACCGATTACGAGGCCTTTCGATAACCGAATGGGAAATACTATGGAGTTAACGCGTACTACAAAAATAGAATACTGAGGACGTGACCGATACCCTTAGAAAAATTTTAAGGACGTATTTTTAAAGTGTAATTTAAAGAGTAAAAATGACCCCAGATGGACAAAATAAAAAATTCCATAAAATAGTAACCAAAAACTGAAGCCACAAAGACTTCAAAACGAAGTGAATGCATGCTGCTTGAAAACATGCCTTGATTACTTAAGAATTGAAACGAATTCAACGTCAACCATGTGGCTATGAGCCAGGCTAAGAAAAGCAATGCACAGATGATCGACCAAGTTTTTTTCGTCTCGGCATTTAACAACTGATTTTTTTTGTAAAACAAAATCTGTTTGAAAGGCCAAAAACTTTTTAATGATAGCATTAATTTTAAGTGCAACATCAATCGGCTCAAAATAACCAGTGGTATGAACAGAAGTGCATTTCTTAAATGGAGATCACCATTTGAAACAAGAAAACCTAACAATGCTAACAGTATAAATTCAATTTGAAATATACAGCTGAATAAAAAACTGATTAAGAACAAAGTAAATCCAGTTATAAAAATAATTCGAAGGTCAGTCGAAAAAAGCACCTCAGTTACAAAATTATTTAAAAAACCAATACGCGAAAATGAAATGACGTATCTCCATGGATTTAAATACATCAACAAGAAAGCCCCAAATAAAACCCATGACGATAACGGAGAAAAGCAAATAAACATTAATTTTTGTCGAATACTCTGATTCTTAGCGGGGCCTACTTCAAGGCCAGAGATTTCTACAATGGCATTATGCTGGTTCTTAAATATCGAAATATTTTTGAAAACATGAATTAAAGCTGACTTAACAAGTTTGAATGTACTATCCATATTAACTCCACAAATAATCGAACAAAAAAAATCTACGATCCGTAAATATCATAACGAATGATTTTACCTTTTATACATCCAGCTGGCTTAAAGTAACTTTTAGCTGATAAAGGCCGTTTTACGACAAAGCGCTTAAATATTATATTCCTTAAAACGTATTCGACGATCTGATCAGCGTCTAAGTCTTCACCAACCATTTTTTTAAAAAAGACCATTTCCTGTCTGGGTAGTGCCCTACTTTTTTTAGAAGGAAACATCGGATCGAAATAACCCACATCAAACTGTGGCTGGCTTATTTGTGAACGATTTCCTGAATCAAACTGCAAACCAGAAGATGATTTAAGATTTTTTAAATAATCTAAAGCATCACCAAATATAAACTTAATATTTTTTTGATCAGATTTTACCAACTGAGCTTCAGCACAGGCCAAAGCCATATAAATCACAGGATTTCTTTCAAGTGCTGTTACGCTATAACCCAGTTGGAATAAAAAAAAGCTATCTATACCCAACCCTGCAGATAAATCTAATAGTGTAAGCCCTTTATCGCCTTTACCCAAAGCTTTAGACAAAGGTTCATTTTTAATGCTGAGCTTTTTTTTATTGTAATTGATTTTATCATTAATAAAATCAATTTGAAATTTATGATTTAATTCGTCAATGATCACGGGGCAGTCTGATTCAAAGTTCACTTTTAGAGATGGACCAGCTAATGGCAGATTCAAATTATAATTCTTTTTTAGAAAATCTTCCCAATGAGAATTATTTTCTCTCAATAAATCTGACTTGTAAGTAAATTGTATTAAAGAGTCCAACTGTTTTTTGTTCCTACATACCAACCGAATTCTAGAATCAGTATGCCATTCATTAATAGAAAATTTCTGTAACCAGCTAACTTGGCTTCTATCAAATCAGAACCCACTGGCGATTGAATTTGTGAAATTTTAATCAGTGTCGGAATTGACCAGAAAATCAAAATCAAATTGGATAAAGTCGACCAAAAAACACTGCCGTAAAAATGATGGTAAGCGAACCATAAAAGTAAAAAAACTATCCACCAATAATTTAATAATTTTTTGGCCCGGTCAAACCCCAATCGGGTCATTGTGTTCTTAAGTCCTGCTTGTGAACTAGATAGTAAATTTCTAAAATTATTTAAATGCATCAAAAACAAAATAGCCCAGCCCCATAAAACACCAAAAGCTAAAACTTCAGTATCAATACCTGCACCTAGTGCAACTTGATAACCTAAAACTAAACCCGCACCTGATAAAATAAATAATAAAAGTTCACCGAAGTGTTGATTCTTATAAGAATTACGAACAAAAACTTTTCCCGCTAGAATCAATCCAATCAAAACAACAATCACATGGACTTCTTCAGGTTGATTAATCATCACAGGAATTGAAAACAATGCTGAAATCAAAATACTAGCCCGACTGATAAAAAGCGCATCTGCTGCTGTTAACCAGCCCTCTTGAATTGGTTTTAATTCCTCGCTGGTGTTCACGCGATCATAACCTGTGATATGATCAATCACATCATTACGAATGTTGATTCCTGCAAATAAAAACAAAGACCCTACAGCTGCTAAAAACAAACTCCAAGAATCGAACATACGTCCATCGACATAATTTTTAGCTAGCACATAAAAAAGTGGAACCAAAATCAGTAAATATTTTTTAATTTTAATAATATGTAAAAACATCATGATAAACATGGGCTTTTTAATGTCAGATTTTTTTTTTATTTCAAAAGTAATTGTTTCTTCAACTGATCCCAAATTCAAGGTTGTCATCGGAATGGCAATATCGTCGTGAGAAAAAGTTCCATAAAGGTGCTTCTTAAACTTAGGATCAGATTTTTTGAGTGTAATAAATTGACTCAATTGGAAGGCTTCCTTCTCCAGTAAAGAACATCTGTTAAAACACCTAGTGATTTTAAAAGCCCAGGACTTTTCATTTTTTGATCTAATTCTTTAAGGTGATGTTTGTATAAATCAATCAGTTTCATGTTCATCTCATCAAACTGTTCAACTTTTTGATTAAAAATATTTTGCCCTTGAACCACATCTACCGAATAACATTTAAAAACATCATCCATTGATGTTGATTTGATAAATTGATCAATGTGGCCACGATCGAAATCTTTGACTAAAAAAGACCCGAACGAATTCAAGTACCCAGATTTTAAATCACCCAGTAAAGCTTTACCTTCATGGTTGCGAATATTGTAATCCAACAAATCATCACTGCGCTGAAAAAGTTGTCCTAAGATTGTTCCCATTTCACCAAGGTTTTTATGTAATTCAGAATCAAAATTATTTTGTGCCATCAACGGAGCACGTAAACACCATTTAAATAGCGAAGCCGTTTTTAAGTGATGAATGCGATCAAGCTGTTCAAGAGTCACAAAAAAATCACCAACAATAGAATCTTGTAACCATTCACCTTCTAAAAGATCAGAAATGGTTTCACTAGTGAATTGAACTAACTGAATATTTCCGAATTGGGATAAGTTCACCATCACACGGGCCAGTAAATAATCCCCCGCAAGAACCGCATATTCAGGAGTATATTTATGCCATGCCGCAGCCTTACCGCGACGTAATTGCGAGCGATCAACTAAGTCGTCGTGTAAAAGTGAAGCATTGTGAATGAATTCGATCGTTTGACATAATAAATTTTGAGTTTCTATAGGCAAAGCTAACGGATCTGCAACTATTTGCACAAGTTTTGATCTAAAGCCCTTTCCTCCGCTGAATAAATCATCATACAGAAGACTAAGTTTAGGTAAATAAGCTGGAAAGTCCTGTGGACTAAAAATTTTAAAATTCATATACTCAATAAATGGGTATAGTCATAGACTGTATTCATGTCAATCAAACCTCTTTTCTATAGTAACGGTTTAAAATTCGAATGCCAAGGATCGGGCAAATGCTGCACATCCCATGGTGAATTTGGATTTGTTTTTTTAACTCTTGAAGATCGTAGACGATTTGCCAAGTATTTAGGAATTTCAACTGCTACTTTCACCAAGCAATATTGTGATTTGCGTGATGGCGTTTGGCATCTTAAAGAAGAGTCAAAAAATCCTGACTGCATGTTTTTAAAAAACAAGCGCTGTTCAGTCTACGAAGCACGTCCCACGCAGTGTCGTACATGGCCTTTTTGGCCCGAAGTCATGACTGCCAAAATCTGGAAAACTGAAGTAGCAGCGTTCTGCCCTGGCGTCGATAAAGGCCGGATGTGGCCTAAAGAAGAAATCGAAAAAATCATGGCCGAAGATGCTGAAAATGCAACACGGTTTGGGACTTAATATAATCTCAACGTTTAGCTAAAAATTTATTTTTAATTTTTTAAAAAGTAGATTTAAAATTTCTTTTTTAATCTCTTTTGTACTTGAGCTATCTGATGTGTAAATTTCGATTTCACCATTGTTCGGGTGATAGGTAAATGTCTGTTGATCTTTTTCGCAAATACTTACACAGCTGCCCACCATAACACGGATTTCTGAATTTTTATTGATTTCTTTAAGTTCTGTGCGCAATTCAGTTTTTAAATTGTCAGCTAAATCTGGTTTGGAATTCGAAAAACCTTTTCCGCATTTTGAACAAATATATAAACTTCCCGTTTGAAATTTTGGATTATGTTTTTTCATTTTTAAGAATTTCCTTTATTGCATTAAATTTAATTTTTCCAAGATCTGTCATTGGCCATTCTGAAATAAACTGAGTCTTTTCAATTTTTTCATAGGGCCTAGCTACTTCGTTGTAAACTTGAAGTAACTGGTTGATTTGATCAGATTGATTTTTTAACTGGTCAGAGATCACACAAACTAAATCAAAACCTTTTCTTAAATGTGGCACATCTACAATTGTTATGTAACGTGTATCAAGTTTGTTTTTAAAAACATTTGAAATCAGCTTATCAATTCTGTTTCTCAGTTCAGGTAGTGAAACACCTTCGCCTAAAATTTTGATATATTCATTGCGTCTCTGAATAAAATTAAATTCATTTGAAGAAACTAATTCTATCATGTCATCTGTCAGCAAGCTGTCTTCGACTTTATAGTTTTGAATAGAGATTTCACCGGTTTTCAAGTTTTTAAACATAAAAAAATCTGCTAATGAGTCACAGCTGATTTTTAAATGTTGATTGACGCTTTCGATTGATACATCCGGTAAAACTTTAAAAGCTGAATTGAAATCATTTTTGTAGGCGATCATTGATGCGGTTTCAGTCATCCCGAATGTTTGCACAATAGGCCAATTTAATTCTTTAGCCTGATTCCATAAATCTTCGGAAACTGACCCGCCACCTAAAAAAACAACTTTGATTTGTTCTGGGCAATGCAAACCCAATTGAACAATATCATGTAATTGTGCGGGCACTAATGACAGCACAGTGATTTTATTTTCAGCTAGCCAATCAATTGTAAAGATTTTCCATTCCGTAAAAAAAACTTTGGACTGACTTAATGAGGCCCGCGCCAAAATAGATAATCCGCCAATATGATGTAAAGGCAATACACAACCCCAATGATCACTTTCATCTAAATTGCAAAACTGATTCACACGACTGGCTGAATTTAAAATTGATTTATATTTGAGGGCAATCACTTTGACGCTTTGTTGTTCGTTCTGCGAAGTTCCACTGCTGGGTATTAAAACATATTGATCTGCGTTTTCAATTTTTTGATTAAATTCTTTTTTAATATCAAAAAGATGTTTTTTTTCTTCAGGGTTTAATTTTGGTGAAGTGACTAAAAATAACTGATTTTTATTTTTCCAAGCCAACTGTGGAATCCATTGAATATTTTGAATTTGTTTTTCGAAACCAATGCCAAAGCCGCTTGATTTATAATTTAGTTTTTCATTTTCTGATGTAAAATCGGAATGAAATGCAGTTACCTCAAATAAATCGAGAGTTAAAAATCCATGAATTAGTTCAGGGTATTTTTGGGCCCATATTAAGCCAAAAACTAAACCGACTGGATGATCCATCATCGATGTCAGAGAAAAATTCTTCAACTGAGATTTTTCTAGATAAGTCAGCTCATCCCGGGTTGGTTTAATAATGCGGTAGTCCCAATTAGCTTCACCGGACTGATCCCAATCCAACGCTAATTTGATTTTTTGGTTCCAGAAAGCCCAATGTTCCAAATTAAAAGTGAATGGATCCTCAACATATTCTATTTTATCGATTGTTTTTTTATCTAATAATGCAAACCATTTTGAAAACTCTATTTCATTAAGGCTATGATTAAAATCAATTCTAAATTTGAAAACTTGATCAGCTTTGCTATTTAAAAATTCAGCTAATAAATCTATTTCGTGATTACCTTTAACTTTATAGGTCAATTGAGAATTTAATTTCTGAGAACAACTTTTAAAATCTGAAATTAAAATATTATTTAGAATTGGCTTTTCACTGATCAGTTTAATTTTGTTTTTTCTGGCCTCAAGATCAATTTCAGCCCGAGCTATCGCCTGCTGGTACAGTTTTCCTTGTGTGCCGATTTCGTCATGTAAATTGAGATCGCCGAATTCAAGCCAAGTCGATAGTTCAGAAATTCCGTAATTTCCTAAATCATCTTCAATTTTAATCAAAACACCATTTTTAGGTTTTGATATTTTATCATGAGCATTCAGAGATGTCTTTTTTTTCAATTCGTAATGATGAAACCAAATCTGGTACTGATTTATCATCTAATCAGTGACCCTAAATACACGCCCACCGCAAAAATAACTGTATAGCCTGCGCCTAAGGCCAAAAATTGATTATATTCTGGTGATGGTTCTGTGCAGATTATTTTTTTAATCAGGCTTAAACCCAGTGGCAAAGACAGAACCGGTAAAATATAAAGCCAGAATCTTTGTGTGAGTAACCAGTAATACCCAACTAGAAACGGACTAACTACTAAAAAATAAATCCATAGTTTTGCTGCTGATTGACCCATAATCACGGCCAATGTTCTTTTGTGGGCTTTAATATCTGTTCCGCGATCACGCAAATTATTAATGGCGATTAATATTGTGCTTAAAAAACCAATTTGTAATCCTAAGATAAACGCATCAGTTGTGTAGACACCCGTCAGTAAATAAAATAATCCACCCACTGCCACCAAACCAAAAAACAAAATTACAAATAAATCACCTAAGCCGTAATAAGCCAATGGCACAGGCCCTGAAGTATAAGCATAGCCCATTGCTACGGACACTAGGCCAATCATCACGATAGGCCATCCCCCATGCATCACCAGCGGAATACCAAAAAGAATAGCAATAACAAAAAACAAAGTTGCGATCATCATGACTTGACGGCCAGTCATATAACCTTGATGAGTAATTCTAGCAGGGCCTAAGCGTTCAGCAGTGTCGGCTCCCTTTTTAAAATCCATAGCGTCGTTCACAAAATTTGTGCCGATTTGAATGCAAAAGCTTGATAATAAAGCGCATACGACAATCCACCACTGAATAGGAACTGATAATGTCTGCACTAGCCCCACAGTTGCAATGATCGGAACCACTGATGCAGAGAGGGTTTTAGGGCGACTTGCTAAAATTAAAGCCTTTAAAGTCGAATGCGTTACTGTAGATTGCGTCATAGTGACTAATTTAGAAAAAATAAATCACTTTTTCAATGAAATAAACTATATTCAACTGGTTAGTGTTTTACTGTAGTATTCTTTATAAATGACCCACGAGGTGCACATGGCATACATCTTAGGAATAGTTTGTTTTATAGCAGGTGGCGTAATCATTGGTTATATTGTGTATTCAAAAGCTCAGATTCAAATTCAATTATGGAAAACAAAATACGAAACTGAACAAAAATCTTATGAGAATCAAAAAATGACAACACAGCAACTGCAAACACAAATGACGATGCAGTTTGAAAACTTAGCCCAAAAAATATTTCATGATAAATCAGGCCAATTAACAGAACAAAACCACAAACAACTTTCAACATTACTTGATCCATTGAAAGAACGAATCAAAGATTTTGAAAAAAAAGTCGAAGACACATATTCGGCTGAACGCTCTGAACGTGGTCACTTACGTGGTGAAATCAGTAAATTAATCGAACTGAATCATTCCATGTCGAAAGAAGCCCATAATCTAGTTGTGGCTTTAAAAGGTGAAAATAAAACCCAAGGTAATTGGGGAGAAATGATTTTAGAAAATATTTTAGAACGCAGTGGTCTTCGTAAAAATGAAGAATACTTTGTTCAAGAAACTTTTAAAGGATCTGACGGACAAATTTTACGTCCGGATGTGATTGTGAAACTTCCTGACGGAAAACACTTAATCGTCGATTCAAAAATGACCTTAGCCGCCTACGAAGGTTATTCGTCGGCTGAAAATGAAGCCGACAGGCAAAGAAACGCTGATGCACACGTTGAATCATTAAAGCGTCATGTCTTAGGTCTGTCTGAAAAAAAATATCACTTAGCTGAAAATACAATATCTCCTGATTTTGTGATGCTATTTATGCCTTTAGAACCGGCTTTTGCTTTGGCTTTCAAACTAAAACCAGAACTTTTTGAAAATGCCTGGAGCCGCAACGTCGCTATCGTCAGCCCGACAACACTGCTAACAACGCTGCGAACTGTGGCTTCGTTATGGAAGCAAGACAAACAACAAAAGAACGCTACTGAAATTGCAAAACGCGGTGGTGAGCTTTACGATAAATTTGCATCAATAGTCGTTGATCTAAAATTACTTGGTGATCGTATTAATACGACTCAGAAAACACATTCAGATATTATGAATAAAATTTCAGATGGCCGCGGTAATTTAATTTCTCAGGTAGAAAAATTAAAAGAACTGGGTGCTAAAGCGGATAAATCTTTACCCGCTTCAATGGAATAATAACTTTAGTCGATTTTAAAGGTGACTTGCTCCGCTAGCTACTTCGCCTTTGATGACTCGCCCCTGATCCAATTGAATGATTTGTTCGTAATCTTTCAATGTAGCTAATCGGTGGGCGATTGTGATTAATGTCATATCACCTAAAGACTGACTGATAACTTTCTGAATTAATGCATCAGTTTCAATATCTACACTGGCTGTAGCTTCATCTAAAAAGATAATTTTAACTTTTAATAATAAAGCCCGTGCCAAACAAATCAACTGCCGTTGGCCTTGTGATAAATTTAATCCATTTTCGTTAATTTTAAAATTCAATTGATCCGGTAAGCCAGCAACAAATTTTTTCAAGCCCACTTTTTCTAAAACTAACCAAACATCACTGTCAGTGTTATCTGCATAGCGATCAATGTTTGATCTTAATGTTCCCATAAATAAACTTGGATCTTGAGGAATCACAGCCATATTTTTTCTTAAGATTTCTAAAGGAACTGTTTTAATAGATA
>JAYUQO010000153.1:0-3942 GCA_043756765.1 Bdellovibrio sp.
CCAAAATAGCTGTCTTTTATTTAACTTTCAAGAATTACTTGTCGCTGATTAATTTTTTGTAATCAGGCGAGCGCATTAAGTTAGCAAGTTCTTTTTCAGAATCCATCTCGATACGAACTAACCAACCATTATTATTTGGGTCGTCGTTTAAAGAAGACGGGTCATCGATTAAAGATGAATTCACTTCGATCACTGTGCCAGAAACTGGCGCGTAAAGATCAGAAACCGCTTTAACAGATTCAACAACTCCGAAAGTTTGATTTTGTGTTACTTTTTGTCCTTCTTCTGGAAGATCAACGTAAACAACTTCACCCAATTGATCTTGAGCAAACTCAGTAATGCCAACGGTTACGATATTTTCGTCAACTTGAGCCCATTCATGGTCTTTTGTGTAGTAAAAATCTTCTGGGATATGAAATGCCATATTATCTCCTTACGCAGTCCAACTGCGTATCCTCAGCGTCCGCTGACAAAGGGTGTTTTAACAACGACAGATTTAACAAGCTTTCCACGAATGTCCACGAAAATCTCTGAGCCTTCAGAAGAATGTGCGGTCTCGACGTAGGCAATGCCAATGGGTTCATCAAGAGTCGGGGAATGAGTCCCGCTTGTTGTAATTCCGATTTTTACACCTGCTGCATTTTTAATCTCATAGCCTTGTCTTGGAATTCCCCGGTCTAGCGTTTTAAAGCCGATCAGCTTACGTTTAAGCCCTTTTTCTTTAACGGCTACTATTAAGGCTTTACCCATAAAATCTTTAGCCTGAGGCTTAATAGCCCAGCCTAATGCCGATTCATAAGGGTTTGTCGTGTCATCAATTTCATGACTGTATAGTGAATATTTCATTTCAGTTCGTAATGTATCGCGTGCGCCCAAACCAATCGGTTGTGGCTTTGCAGGATTAGCCATCAATGCATTCCATAATTTTACTGTACCGTTTGCTTCAATAAAAACTTCGCAGCCTAATTCGCCTGTGTAACCAGTTGTTGCCACAAGAACTGTATGGCCTTGAAAAGTTGATTTCTTAATTTCGTTTCTTTGCCATTGGCTAGGTTTTAAATCTGGAAAAATTTGATCACACAAGGCTAATGCCTTTGGCCCTTGAATAGCAATTTGTCCCCAATGATTTGATTCATCAGTGACATCGGCGCCTTTATTGTGTTTTGTCATCCACGCAAAATCTTTATCTTTGTTTGAAGCATTCACACAAACTAAGTAATCATTATTTTTTTCTAAGCAATAAATAAAAATATCATCAACTAATCCACCTTGATCATTCGGTAATAAGGCATACTGCGCCTGACCGGATTCAAGTTTTGAAACATCATTAGTTGCTAACCACTGAAGTGATTCAACAGCTTTTGGTCCTTTAAAACGAATTTCACCCATGTGTGAAACATCAAATAAACCAATGTGTTCACGGCAGGCTTTGTGTTCTTCTTTAAGACCGACATACTGAATAGGCATTTGCCATCCCGCGAATTCAACAATGCGCGCGCCTAATTTAACATGTTCATCGAATAGTGGAGTTTTTTGTACAGTGTTTTGCATGACAAGAAAATACTCTGAGGACTCTTGCTGAATCAAGGTTTTTTAGCTATTTTTTTTATTTCGACAGGGTGACTCAGGCGTAGTTCATTGGATTTCTTTTCAATTTCGTTTGGTAAAGTCACTAATTCACCGCGGGGAATGGTTTGCACAGTGATGGATTTGTGCATCCACGCTAAAAACTCGCGGTCTGTGTTACGACAAACTAACTGGCGGGTTTTGCCTTTTTCATCCAGGGAATCCCCAGTAATTCTAGCGAAGTTTTTAATCTCTGCAGCAGGAGCAGTTTTTTTTGCTAATAAATAACTTGTGGTTATGGTGCGATTACGAAATGGCAGAAATGGTTCCATTTTTAAAAACCAATCTGGAGCTTTCACATGAAAACGATCATGGCACCAATCGGTTTTTGATTGGTTTTGCAATGGACAACTTTGCTGATGCACACACGGGGCCCAGATGTAATAGCCCTGGGCTATTAATTTTTCTCTGGTTTGTAAAAGTTTTCGTCCATCATCTTGTGTCGAAGGTTCTAAGATCATAATTGATTCAAATTGTTCATAACCATCAGGGAGTGATTTCATTTCTGTTAAGCTGTATGAAAAAATCAGCAATGATTTTTTCGGATCCACATTTAGATTTTTAAGACTTAATTTATCAGTGACTTCTTTATTTTTTAAATGTGAATGCAAATCAGAAAAAACTTTTAACACGATATCTGATTGATCGATCAAAATTTGTTTTTTAATCTGTGATCCTAATAACAAACTTAATGCAATGGATGCTGTGCCCGGGCCAGATCCCCAATCCACAGATGTTTCCACATCTTTAAAAAAGTTCACCAACTGGCCACGTTGAATAACATTAAAACAACGTAAATAATTCAGCGGTAAATAATAATAACGGTAGGCCTCTTGGCAAAATTTTTCAGTCCAAGGTGTAAGATCATCGGGATTATTCACGAAATGATCTGATAATTGTAAAATAGAATCAGCCAGTTTTGGTAAAGGCAGTGTCGGAGCTTTGATAATATCAAAAATCGAAGATGGAACTATTTCAGACATTGACTGACGCAACTTTGATTCGCCATTTTAATTTTCGGTGCTACACATTGTGATGTGCCCAAATGTCTGATTGCACCCCATTCACTGGTTGTTGCAGCGACTGTTTTATTTGTAAAGTAAGCTTGGCAACTGGCTTTGGCTAAACCTAAAAAGGCTGCTCGCATTTTTGTAGATTCAGGTAAGTAATCTTTAACGTCATATTTATTTATACCTAATCCATTTTTGCTCGGGGAACTTTGACTAATGATGAAATCAAAATTGTTATAATCAATTTTTTCACAATCAGAAATTGAACTTAATTTTTTTAATCCGAATGGATCAAGACCTGTTTTATCAACAACAACAACGTGGCCAATGACACCAACAATATCACCCGGTTTAATGTTTGAGGTCACAGTCATTGCGACATTTTTATAACATTTAAATCCTGATGTTTTTGCGTTAATGTATTTGAGTGCTTTTTGATTAGTAAATATCGCCTTATTTTCTACGTTAGGACTGTAGAGTAAACCTGCAGCGGCCGCAGCAGAGGCCACATATCCTGAACAATCAATACCTAGAACAGTCGTGCCAGAACCGTCGTTCTTAAAAAAACTAATAATATTTCCAGTCGACGAGGGCTTCCCACCATAATCATAAATTAAAGGATTACTTCTTACATTGAAACAACCATTAACTGATCCATCTCCAGCAGTGCGAATGTACGGATGAGTTTGCTGCAATTTTTTCAGATCAGTTACAAAACGTTTTGAACCAACGCCGTCTGTATGAGTCCCATTAATTGTGATTCCTTCAACATTAACTGTTGATCGGTTAACTTCGGGTACCTCAAGAGCCTGACAACTTTGATAAGCAGTCGCAAAAACATTATCCACACCATTTGTCATTTTGCTGGCGTTAGCAAAGGGTTCTTCTAGGTCAGTGTTTGTATCTGGCTGTTCACATTGTAAATCCATTGATTGCACAACAGTGTTTACTTTGTTTAATTGTGTTTTTAATGAAGCATTCATGCTTTCGTTGGTCTTTGTAGATACGTCTTCCATTTCAAGTTCAATTATAGTTTGAATATGTTCAAGATTAGTTTTTCTTTGCATCAGTTTTTTTGAATCTTCGATCAGAAATTCATAAAGCTTCGCTAATTCATTTTTAAGTTGATTTTTTTGTTCAATAGATTCAATTTTATTTTTTGTAAATATAGGCTCTAATTTTTCATTCAAACTTTGTGTAAATTCGATCACAGATGGGGCTGATTTTTCTGATTCTAAGTAATCATACATTGAATCAAAAACAGAACTTTTAAATGTACCACAGGCAATATTGTCAGCCACTTTTT
>JAYUQO010000154.1:0-11097 GCA_043756765.1 Bdellovibrio sp.
GCAAGCCCTTATTTAGAAAGCATGAATATTTTGCGAGGACTTGATTTTTCTAGCCGATATGGTCATGGTGGCTGCCAAATCTTAGGTGGTATCGGAACAGCGGCAAACGATGATCCAAATTATGGTAGTTTAAAACAGATTCAAACAATCGATCACGTTATTAACAGTAGTAAAGCTTTTAACCCTGCTAATTCACCAGTTATTAATATCGGTGAGCTCTATGCAAACGCATCTCAGATTTTTTCGAACGGAAGTTTACGAAATGCTCCGCAAACTGGGTATGGGTTTATAGATATTTATAATAGTTTGTTTCTAAACGGAAGTTTTCCTGAAACTGGCGTTGCTCTAGTTACTAATCCGAAAGCAAACGTTTTAAATAGAGTATTGGATGACTATAATCGTTTAGTTAATAGTAAAAATATAAGCAGTCTAGATAAAATAACATTAGGAAATGCATTTGATAAACTAAACGATGTGCAGAAATCACTAACTGCAATATCGGGTGCCAATTGCAGTCATAAAAATTTTTTTTCGACCAAAACGACTGTTTCACGTTACGAATATGTTCATGATCAAAACAGCGTAGTAATTATGAAAACTCTTGCTGACTTAATGACTGCAGCGATTATGTGCGATACGAATCGTATTTTTAATGTGAATTTAGGTGTTTATGCTGGATTGCATGACAACCTAGGTTTTGATCATGAAGCAACCAGTCATAGTGTGTTCGACATAGTAAATGGAAAAATTGGGTGGCAAAGAATGAGCGACCGACAAAAAGTTTTTTTCATTAATTTTACTATGCCGTTAGTGCAAAATTTATCGTCGGCTATTGATCCATCGAACGGTAAATCTTACTTATTTAATTCCTTAGTTTATAGCACGACAGAAAGTGGGCAGGTTCATGGTTGGGGTTCCCATCCAGCTGTTCTATTCGGAAATGCAGGCGGCAATATTAATTCTGGAAATTATATTGATTACTCTGACAGAGCTAAAGCAAGGTTTGACGGTGCAGATCGTTTTATTACAACTATTGGCGACCCTCGATTTTCTAATAACTACAGAGGGGTCAGCTACAATCGATTATTAGTTACAATTCTTCAGTCTATGGGTCTCATCGCAAGCGATTATGAAAATGATAGTTTAAACAGTCAGGTCTACAACCGTACAAATATAGGCCCGTTAAATCAAAATTTAACAAGTATTGGTGGATTTGGATATGCTCATAGATGGGACACAACAGTTGTGAATGGCATTCAGAATATGCAAGATCTACAACACTACGATCTAAAACAATTCAAACACAAATTACCCATACTTTAGCTTTTAAATATATTCGTCAGTGAATTGAGTTTGATCTGAATATCTCAGAGAGAGCTCAATTCACTGACGAGAAACTACTTACGCTAAAGTATTGGCTAATAACATTTCACGATATTTTGGCAATGGCCATAAATCATCAGCCACTAATTTTTCAGCTTCATCACAAGCTGCACGAAGTTTAAAACTTAAAGGTTGTAATGTTTCAACAATATCCCACATCCGTTTTTCTTCATCGTGAATTTTTTGTGATTTATCAACTAAAGTTTTAAATTTACTAAGCTCCGTTAACAATTGCGCTAAAACTTTATCTAAAGCGTTTAAACGGCCTTCATGAAGCTTAGCTGTCGCTTTACTAGGAATTGATGCGTGGGCTCGGGCTAATACAGTAAATTGTTTTTCAACTGCAGGTAAAACATAAGTTTCAGCCAGTTCAATAAGACTGACATGTTCAATATCTAATGTTTTCACATAGCGTTCAACAGCGATATGATAACGTGATTGAATTTCTTCATGGCTTAATACGTTTGTGTCGACTAAAAATTGCATTTTCTTTTTGTCTTTAAAAATTTCTAATGCATCCGGAGTTGTATTTAAAATCGGTAAGCCACGTTTTTTAGCTTCAACTTTCCAGTCATCAGAATAACCATTGCCACCGAAACGAATATTTTTAGTTTCTTTAACAACTTGTCTAATCAATTCCATAACCGCTTCATCACGTTTTTTCTTTTTCAATAATTCTTTAAGACGTGCTGTACATTCTTTAAAGCTATGGGTAACTGCTGCATTTAGAATTGACATTGGGACTGCTACATTTTGCGTTGAACCGACTGCGCGAAATTCAAATTTGTTTCCTGTAAATGCAAACGGTGAAGTTCTGTTTCTATCTGTATAATCTTTAGAAACATTCGGAATTTTACTGACACCTAAATCAATGATTTGTTCATCAGTGGCTTTTAGGGCTTTGCCGGCTTCGATTGAATTTAAAATATCATCCAATAGTGTGCCTAAGAAAACAGAAATAATTGCTGGCGGGGCCTCGTTAGCTCCTAAGCGGTGATCATTCCCCGGTGAAGCAATCGCAGCTCGTAAGGGTGCTGCGTGTTCAAAAACCGCTTTTAGTGTCACAACTAGGCAAGCTAAGAAACGTAAATTTTGATGAGGTGTGCTTCCAGGTTCTAAAAGATTTTCGCCCTTGTCATTCGCCATTGACCAGTTGTTGTGTTTTCCTGATCCGTTCACACCAGCAAAAGGTTTTTCATGTAGTAAGCACACAAGACCGTGTTTTAAAGCAATACGTTTTAAAACATCCATTGTTAATAAATTATGGTCTGAAGCAATATTCATGTCCTCAAATATTGGAGCTAATTCAAACTGGCTTGGTGCCACTTCATTGTGACGAGTTTTAATCGGTACGCCTAACTTATATAATTCGAATTCAACTTCTTGCATGTATTGTTTAATGCGTGAAGGGATGGCTCCGAAATAATGATCTTCTAATTGTTGACCGCGGGCTGCTGGTGTTCCAATTAAAGTTCTGCCAGTCATGATAATATCGGGTCTCATGGCCACAAAGTTTTTATCCACTAAAAAATATTCTTGTTCAGCACCTAATGTGGTTTGAACTTTTTTAACATCGACATCGCCTAACAGTTTTAAAAATTCACAAGCTGCATTTGAAACGGCATCGGTAGAACGTAACAACGGCGTTTTGTTATCTAAGGCTTGACCGTGGTACCCAAAAAACACAGTCGGTATACATAAAGTTTTTCCGTTGCCTTCTTCAATAATAAATAACGGTGAAGATGGATCCCAAGCTGTGTAACCGCGGGCTTCGAAAGTAGATCTCATACCACCTGATGGGAATGACGACGCGTCGGGTTCACCTTGAATCAATTGTGATCCCGTAAATCTTTCGATCACGCGTATTTCAGAATGATTAGCATGTTGAATAGAAATGAAAGCATCATGTTTTTCTGCCGTAGACCCAGTCATGGGTTGAAACCAATGAGAAAAGTGGGTCACACCTTTTGAAACAGCCCATTCTTTAACGGCTGAAGCAATAGATTCAGCACTTTCTTTAGGTAATTTTTTACCTTGGTCTAAAGTTTTTAGTAAATTGTTGTAAGCATCTTTCGGAAGTTTCTCGCGCATTTGCGCTAGGCCAAATGTCATGCAGCCGAAATATTCTGATATCGGTGATTCTTTACCGAATTGGTCTGTGATTTTTTGGATGGTGTGTGTTCGTGTTTCTATTGCTGACTTTAAAGCACCTAATCGTGCGTTTGCGTTCGTAGAGGGTGCAGCAGTAGACGTAGCAACATCTTTATGCGTTTGCATAGGGGGCTCCTTTAAGTTTTGCTCTCTTGTGAACTCGATAAATAATCAATCTCATAAGAAAGGTTCGGTTACGGGCCAGCTTGTAAAAAACAACGTCTTTTCCAAATTAGCTATGAATATATTTAACTTGATTCATGGGGGTTTTGGCAAGAATTTAATAAATTGACTCTTGTGTAATTGCATTATTTCATAAACAACAGCGATGATCAGATTTTTTGTTTGTTTATTATTCATGGTCTGTGTTTTTATTCGACTGAATTTACAGGCCCAAGTTTTTATTCCGCATGCTTACTGGGGATGTAGTGCTATTGATTTTTTAGATAATACACAAACTGACTTTACAGCAGGAAGCAGTTCAAATTTAACTTGGGCTGCAGGTTCTTTAGGTCTAAGTGCCGGGCAAACTTCTGGAACATTAGTTTCAAACCCTTTTGATAAAAGACGCTGTACATTACCGCCTTTTTCTCCATTTACTCGGTTAACATGGGTCACTGATTTACCTTACGGAAAAGAACTTCCGACAACGAGTGAACTAACCACTGATTACTCGGCCTTGGTCAATAGCACTTTGTTAGCTAGTAGCACTCATATCTGGAGAATGAATGGAACTGGAAATATCGCTAGTGGATCTACAGTTACTGCAGCTTTAGGAACTAATTTCACAGCTTATCAGACTAACGGAATCAGTTTTACTTACACTGCTTCTGGAACATTCAACAGTGCGATCACTTTAGATGGTGTCGACGACCGTCTAGAAGCGCTTGGCTATACGCAGACAGCTATTACAAGATTAACAATATCTATGTGGGTTAGATCTAACGGCACTGGTAATCGGGTCTTTATGCAAAACCGCGGTGGTGGTGCAGGACAAAGTTTAACTTTAGGAATGGGAACAAATCCCGGTGCATGTACAGCGGCGGATGGGCGGGTTTCTTTCGGCCTTGATTCGAATGCGATTTATATAGGTCGCTGCATGAGTGCAGGTAGCATTAATGATAACAATTGGCACCATGTTGCTGCAACATTTAACGGAACAGCCGGAGTCGCAGTAGCGGTGGCCCAGTTTAATATTTATATTGATGGTGTTGCAGTCGCAATGACTGATAGGACAGTGGGTGCTGCGCCGAATGCTCCATTGACTGGCTTAGGTAACGTGATGATGGGGCGGCACGAAGCCTGGAATGTTTGGTATGCAGGTAATTTTGATGAAGTCGCTGTTTGGAACAGGGTTTTAACAGCTACGGAAATTCAACAATTGTATCGTCGTGGAGCTAACAAATTGCATTTTCAAATCAGAAGTTGTACAAGCCCAACTTGTTCAGATAATTCAACCTGGCTTGGGCCTAATGGCAGTAGCAGCACTTTTTTTACAGAAATAAATAATAACAGTATTCAATCAACAGGCTTAGGAAATGTAATTACGGCATCGCCAGTCATGATATTTTCAAATTTTATTGCATTAATTTTACCGAATTCGCAGCTTCTTCAATACAAGGTTACTTTTGAGAGCAGTACCACAACTTTTTCTCCGCAGCTGCTAAGCGTGTCAGCAACTTACTGATTTAACGTACTAAGTTAGTCTTTTCACGAATTCGATCATCGCCATTTCAGCAAAATATTGCTGCCTGCGTTCAGGCATGGGGTTGTAATTAGCAGGAGCCTCTAACGACAAACTAAATCTTTTATTGTTAAAATGACCTATGACGACTGCTTTTTCGTGTTGATCATCTTGCGGAAACAACGCTAAAAAATTTTCTTCTTCATTAAAAAAATCTGTATCTAACGGGCGCTGGGATTGTTTCCACATCCAGTTTTTATATTTTTTCAGATCACTGGCTAATCGTGAATGTAAAAAACCACCCGATACGAAATCATAAAAAGCAAAATCAACTTGCGATGTTTTTTTGGCTAATATATCAGTGATGTTTTCAAAATCACGCAAAACTGTAATTGGATTTAGCGCTTGATTTATTTTTTGAACAACTGTTTGCACTTTTGCTTCGATCGATTGAACGTAAGTGATTTTAACTTCAACATACGGTAAGTGCACGCGGTAGCCGATTTCAATATTATTTTTTAGGTCAAGCCCTGCGCCAAATTGTTTGATGATGTCTTCAACGGTAACAGCCACATCGGATTCACCTTGTCCCATGGTGTCCCAAGACTTTGTGATTTTTTTATCGATATGTTTCGTGTTTTCAGTCAGCCAATGTTGAATGGCGTCAGCCCAAATCGCGTCGATTTCACGCGGTGGTCCGGGTAAAGCAAAAACTTCTTTTTGGCCGTAGGCAGTCTGCACAGTGATTTGAAAACCATTTGCAGTTCCATTTGAATTTTTTAAAATTTTTGCTGTTTCAGGAAAATAGCATTGCTGTTTTTGTAAATCCTTAACCGTAAATCCACGACTGGTTAGTCGCTGCTGCACGTGCTGCCACGAAGTTTCATCAAAAACGAGCGGCTTTTTAGCCCATTCGCTAATAAGATCACGGGTGAAGTCATCACTAGTTGGCCCAAGGCCACCGGTCACGAAAATTAAATCTGAATTCGCAGCTGCAAATTCAAGAGTGTTTAAAATCAATTTGCGGTCGTCTGGGACTACTAAATGGGCTGTGGTGATGACTCCGTAAGATAAAAGCTTTTCTGAAATGGCAGCGCCATTCTTATTGACGATTTGTCCCGTAGTTAATTCTGTTCCAACGCCTAAAATAGTAGCTTTCATAGTCTTAATTCCTGTGATTTAGTCTGCTCTTTGAATTTGCTTTATCAAGCCTGACAACTTTGTTACAGTCAAGCCCATGGAAAATACTGATTTAAAAACCTTTGATTTAACTAATCCTACTGAAACGCATAAAATGTTGCGCGACACTTTAAAATCTTTCGTAGAAACCGAAGTTGAGCCACAGGCTCATGAATTTGACCGTAAAGAAAAGTTTAATTTGCCCTTGTTTCGAAAATTAGGCGATTTGGGTTTATTAGGAATCACTGTGCCAGAGGCCTACGGCGGAGCCGATCTTGATGCCACGGCAGTTTGTATTGTGCACGAAGAATTATCAGCTAGTGATCCAGGTTTTTGTTTGGCGTATTTAGCGCACACGCTTTTATGTGTGAATAATTTAGCTGTTAACGGATCAGAATCACAAAAACAAAAATACTTACCCAAATTATCATCTGGTGAATTCGTTGGATCAATGGCGATGTCTGAACCTGATTACGGCACAGATGTATTGGGTATGAAAATGACAGCAGTTAAGAAAAACGACAAATATATTTTGAACGGTCGCAAGATGTGGATCACGAATGGCGCTCTTGATGATAACAAAACAGCCTGTGATATGGTTTGGGTTTACGCAAAAACCGGTGAACGTAATGGCAAAGCCTTGATTTCAACATTCATCGTTGAAAAAGGTGATAAAGGTTTTTACGTCGGCCAAAAAATTATGGATAAACTAGGAATGCGCGCATCAAACACGGCAGAATTAGTTTTTGAAAATTGTGAAATCTCTACGGATCGTCTTGTGGGTGCAGAAGGCGATTCAATGCATCACATGATGAGAAATTTAGAAATTGAACGCGTAGGCCTTGCCGCAATGAGCTTAGGGATCGCAAAAAGATCTATACAAATTATGAATAAATACGCCACTGAACGTGAAGCCTTTGGAAAACCATTAAATTCTTTTGGTCAAATTCAAAAATACATTGCAGATTCCTACGCTGAATACAAAGCAGCTAGTTGTTATGTGTATGATACGGCTAGACGCCTTGATCTGACTAAAGAAGGCAATCGTTTAGATTCGGACGGCGTAAAACTTGTAGCAACAACAATGGGTAAAAACGTTGCTGACCGTGCGATACAGGTTCTAGGTGGCTACGGTTACGTCGGTGAATATATTGTTGAAAGATTATGGCGTGACGCGAAGCTATTAGAAATCGGTGGTGGTACTTTAGAAGCCCATCAAAAAAATATCACACGTGATTTATCAAAATCAGGTTTTTAATCGGTGAACATCAAACGCGGTAGTCATTTTTCTTTTAATCATTTTCCACTGACAGATCCTGTAGAATATAAACCAAAGTCTTTTATATCATCAGCAGAAATATTACAAAAAATTTGGCCAATGCTTACACCAGATCGGCAGAAAAAAATCGAAAATGTCGTATCAAAACGCTGTTTTTCGATTCCTGTGGTTTTAGAAAGTATTTATGATCGTGGAAATATCAGCGCGGTTATGCGTACAGCCGAAGGCCTGGGCTTCACCAATTTTCATGTGATTGAAACTCAAGAAAAGTTTAAGCAATCACAACGTGTCACCCAAGGGGCTGATAAATGGATTGAAACCAAAAAATGGAAAACATCTGCGGAAGCCATTAAATATTTTAAAGATAATAAAATAAAACTTTGCGTAACATCGTTAAACTCAGCTAAACCGTTACACGAAATTGATTTTTCAACACCGCATGCTTTAGTTTTAGGAAATGAAAAAGACGGTGTATCACAAGAGATGTTAGATGCGGCAGACGAGCGCGTGATTATCCCTATGCCAGGCTTTGTGCAAAGCTTTAATATATCAGTGGCAGGTGCTTTATGTTTGTATCAAATCTATCAGTCACGTTTACAAAAACTTGGGCGTAACGAAGACGTCACGCCAGAACAGATTGAAATTTTAAAAGCGCACTACGCAATTCGCACACAAGATTCATCAGTGGATATTTTAGACCGGGGGTAGGTTATGACGATTACCCAATCTGAATTATTATACCCTTTATCAAATTATCAAAGCTATCTGGGAATTCAAAATCAAGATCAGGGATTGGCAAATCTAAGAATGTAACTTTTTTATTTTTAAGACTTTGCCTGAAAACTTTTTTAATGTCTTCGGTGGTCCATTTTTCATAATTACAGGTAAATAAGATAACACCTTTAGAAGACAAACAAGACTCCATCAACTGAATCAGTTTAGGTAAATCTTTATCGATTTTCCAGGTCGTGGTTTTAGTTCGACCAAAAGATGGTGGGTCACAGATAATCACATCCCACTTGCGATTTTTTTTAATGGCACCTTTTAAAAATAATAATGAATCCTGAGCGAAAAATTCATGCTTATCGGGATTCACATCATTTAATTTAAAATTGTCTTTTGACCAATTCAAGAAACTGGCACTGGCATCAACAGTTGTGATCTGATTGGCTCCACCCAAAGCTGCCGCCACAGAAAAGATAGACGTATAAGAAAACAGATTTAGAACTGATTTATTTTTTGAATGATCAAAAATCCAACTGCGATTTGAGCGTTGATCTAAGAATAGCCCTGGTGAAAAACCTTGGTCTCTGCGCAGTTCAATTTTCATTTGATTTTCTAAGGCAACCCATTTTTCAGGGCAATCGGTGTAATATAAATCTTTATGTTCAAGACCGCCCACGCCTTGGCCACGGTTAATCATATGGCGAATAACATAAATAAAATTATTTTTTTTACAAAATTGATCAAGACTTGAAATATCTAAACCTGTGGGCGGATCTTTTTTATACCAATAAACCCAAATCACAGACCCGTATAGGTCAATCCTAATTTCATCTTCGTTCAGACCACGGTGATAAATACGATATGTTTGATTTTTTTCTAATTTGATTTGTCTTTGGAGGTTTTCAAATTCACTTTCGACAAAATCAGCTAGGTATTTCAACGGTTTTGTAAAACATAATGGGGCTTGCGATTGATAAGAATAGCTTTTATTTTCAAAAGTAAAACTTAATCGGGAAGCATGTAAAGCCATTCTAAACCATGGCGATCCGCCGTGCAGATGATCACCCATAATCGGAATACCGCTTAATTCAGCATGTAATCTGATTTGGTGCGGCTTTCCTGTTTTAGGTAGGGCTTCCCACAGGTTTATTTTTTCAGATATTTTTTTGACAAATATAAAATCAGTTTCAGAATTAAATTTTTTATTCGGGTTGTTAATATAAGTTTTATCTGTTTTTTCGATATGAGTTTTGACAGAAAAATCAGTCTTTTTATGGTCCTGATCTGTTAAAAATAAATATTTTTTTTGAATTTGGTGGGTTTCAAAAAACACAGCAAAATTTTGGGCCATTTTCTTGTTTTTTGCGAAAAGAATTAAACCTGATGTTTCCTTGTCAAGACGGTGAACGACAAAAAGTTCTTCGTGTAAGTGATGGCTCAAAACTTCGACTAAACCTAACTGCGTTGGGCTGACTTTGTGTGTTCTTTGACCACTGCGCTTTTCAAAGACGACAAAATCATTTTCATTGGCCAATGTGATGTGTTTTGTCTTCATAAGCTGCATAGAGTTACAGCCTAACTGACTGATGTCTTTTTCGCAAGTTTTTGCTATAGTCATCCTCAGCCGTTGAACAACGGCCTTAGAAGGAGAAATCTATGAAATTGTTATTACCTGTATTAGTTCTTATGTTTTTATCAAGCTGTGGTCTTCAAAGCATTCCACAACAAAAAAATGAAGTTGAAGCCACTATGGCTGAAATCACAAATCAGTATAAACGTCGTTCTGATTTGATTCCAAATCTAGTTTCTACTGTGAAAGGTTTTGCATCACATGAAAAAGACACTCTTCAAGGTGTTGTTGAAGCCCGCGCTAAAGCAACTTCTATCCAATTAGACCCTAAAAATATGACGACTGAAAAATTTCAAGAATTCCGCAGAGCTCAAGGCGATTTATCAGTGGCTTTAGGAAAGCTAATGTCGATCACTGAAAATTATCCGAATCTAAAAGCCGATCGGAACTTTTTAGATCTTCAAGCGCAGCTTGAAGGCACTGAAAACCGGATCACAGTGGCTAGAAATCGGTATATTGAATCGATCAAAGGTTTCAATAACCTAGTGACTGTACCGCCAACTAGTTTTGTGAATTCTATTTTCTATCGTCATGAAAAAATGCCTCAATGGGATGTTGCAGAAGCTGAAAAGGCACAGAATGAAAAAACTCCTGAAGTTAAGTTTTAATAGGCTAAATTTTAGTCCGCTTTTATTTGTCAGTTTAGTTTTTCTATTCACGCAGACAGCTTTCGCCCTCACTGTGCCGACGCTGTCTGGCCCTGTTGTGGATCAAGCGCACAGTCTTGATCCATATCAAGTTCAAGATATCGAACAAATTATCAGAAATTTTAAAAGCCAGCATCAATCACAAATTCAAGTTTTAGTTTTAGATAGTCTTCAGGAAACCCCCATCGAACAAGCAGCTATTCAAGTTTTTGACCAATGGAAACTGGGCGATACTAAACGTGATGACGGTTTACTGATTATCGTAGGCTTAGCCGAAAGAAAAATCCGAATCGAAGTCGGCCAAGGCTTAGAGGGCCAAGTCAGTGATCTTGTTGCAAAAAGAATTATTTCTGATGTAACACGTCCATTGATGCAATCTGGAAGTTTTTATTTAGGCTTAAAATTAACTGTCATGGCT
>JAYUQO010000155.1:0-3910 GCA_043756765.1 Bdellovibrio sp.
GTTTTTTCTCCATTACGAAAAACCGGCGCAATTTCAAAAATACGTTCTGCACCCATTGATAGTAGTTTTTTTAAATTTAATTCTGGTGATGTCGGTAAAAATAATTTCTTTTTTTCAGAACCTAACTCAAAATAAGTTTCAAAAACCTCAATCGACGGTTCTGTGCCAGGACAAATCACTAATGAGGCTGTCTTTACGTCTAAAAAACGCTTTTCAATAAAAAAATTCCGAATCAGTTGGATGTATTCGTAATAGGCCTTCTTTTTCAGCCAGGGGTTGTCTTCAGCTTTATAAAAACCAGAATCACTGGTTAAGTTTGGGGCTAGAAGCACAAATTGACCTGCAGACATCAAGGCGATTAAGTCACCATCGACAAGAACATCTGACCCTTTGAACTCAGGTTGATCTTTAGCTTTAAAATCAGCCACTTGATGCGTACCAATACGCAGCTGATGCACTCTGCCATATTGCAAAAAGCCTCTGGGGCATTCCGGGTATTTAATCCAGTGATTCAATAAATAATCATCTCTTGTTTTGCTCATTTTAAAAAGATGACTTATAAAATGAGCCTATGCAAACACAATCTTTATCGCAAAATCTTCATCTGTCTAAAGACGCTTTTTTTATATCTGAATTTAATAAATATAAAAATAAAGCCGACTTTGTTGCTTTTAAAATGATTTCAGAAACCACGCGCGATTTTACAGCGCGAAATGGCAAACCTGATCAAATCACTTCGTTTCATGATGTGGGAGTACTGATCGAAATTATTAAAGACGGTCATATCGGTTACGGTTCAACTTGTGAATTAACAGCTGACGGAATTAAAAAAGCTTTTGAAAAAGCGGAAGCACTAACAACAGTCTCTGCGAAATTTCCCACAGCGCGTTTTGATTTATCTGTTCGCCCTGCATCTGTGGGACAATTTACATCCCAAAGACAAAAAAGCTTAGACCAAATTCAGTTAGCTGAAATTTTTGATTTCCTTAAACAAACATCAATCAAACTTAAAGTTTCTGATAAAATTGTGAATGCACAATCAGACGCCATGGTGATTGAATGTCATCAGAAATACTTATCATCAGTGGGTGCTGCTTTTGAACAAGATTTCAATATTATTGTCAGCGCCTTTTCAGCCACCGCCCAAGACGGAGCAGAAACACAAACACGATCTTTTCATGGTGGGCGTGGGATTTGCCAACAAATCGGAGCAGAATTTTTCAATCTGCAAAAATCATTACCTTACTGTGAAGAAACATCAGCACAGGCTTTAGAATTACTAGCTGCTGAAAACTGTGAAACAACAACCTGTGATTTAGTTTTAGCTCCTGACCAAATGCTATTACAAATTCATGAATCGATTGGTCATCCGTTAGAATTAGACCGTATTTTAGGTGATGAAAGAAATTTTGCAGGTTGGAGCTTCGTACAACCCCAAGATTTTGGCCAGCTTCAATACGGAAGCGACGTAATGAATGTTATTTTTGATCCTTCAGTTTCTAATGAAATGTCGAGCTACAAATTTGATGAAGTCGGTAATCCAGCTGAAAAAAAATATCTCATTAAAAATGGAAAACTCATGGCAGGACTTGGCAGCTTAGAAAGCCAGTACCGTTCAGAAAAATTATTTAATCAACGTATCCCTGGTGTTGCGAATTCACGGGCCAGTTCATGGAATCGTCCGCCGATTGATCGTATGGCAAACATAAATCTAGAGGGCGGTAAACACACTTTGGATCAAATGATTTCAGAAGTTGAAAATGGCGTTATCATGCATGCCAACAGATCGTGGTCAATTGATGATTACCGTCGTAAGTTTCAATTCGGCTGCGAATACGGTAAAAAAATTAAAAATGGAAAAATCACCTCGACCGTAAAAAATCCGAACTACCGTGGCATCACCGTACCCTTCTGGAAAAGCTTAACTGCGCTGACAGTACCTTCAACTGTTGAGACCTATGGGTCACCTTACTGCGGTAAAGGCGAACCTAGTCAGATTATTCGTGTAGGGCATTCATCGCCTTATGCCTTATTTAAAAATATAGAAATTTTTGGCGGATAGTTATGACAATGCAAATATATTTAAAAGATTTTTCAGAAAAATTATTTCAAGATCTAAAATCTGATGAACAGTTAGGTCTTATTCTACATTCGGAAGAAAGCACATTTATCAGGTTTAATAAATCTTTGGTTAGACAAAATTCAACTGTGAACCAGCATGAAATCACTTTGCAATTTCATAAAGATCAAAGATTTTCTAAAATGCGATTGAATCTGTCTTTAGATTTAAATAATGATCTGCAAAATGCCAGAATGCTTTTAGCTGATGCCCGCATTCAGCTACCAATGATTGATCCACATCCCCAATTTTTCAAATTAGTTAACAACGGTCAATCTGAGATCACTAAAAAAATCGAAAGACTCAGTGATGAAGAAATTCCACAACTGATTAACCAGGTTTTTTCAGACAGTGATCTGGCGGGACTATGGTGTTCAGGGCCGATGAGACGGGCTTCAGTTAATTCTGAAGGTCAGTTTCATTTTTTTGAATCGGATAATTTCTTTTTTGATTATTCGATCTACAATGGTCCGTTGGCTGCCAAAGGCTATTACGCCAGTGAAAAATTTAATGAAAAAGATTTTGCGACGCAGGCTCAAGATACAAAAAATAAATTAAGTTTACTATCACGCCCACAGCAAAAAATTTCACGTGGTCAATACAAAGTTTATCTTGAACCAATGGCAGTTGCTGAAATTGTTGAAAGCTTAGCGTATGGTAGTCTTAGCCAAGGGGCTTTTAATTCTGGCTATGCTCCGCTCAAAAAATTAAAAAATAAAGAATTATTTTTTTCAGAAAAATTTGATCTGTATGAAGATTTTAATTTAGGCTATGTTCCGTTATTTAATTCAGCTGGTGAAATATCAGAACCAAAAATCGAGTTGATTAAAAAAGGCCAACTGGAATCACTTTTAATCAGTACAGAAACAGCCCAAGAATATAATCTTAAATCAAACCAAGCAGATGCTAGTGAACAAGCTAGATCACTGACTTTAGGTTCTGGATCTCTTAAACAGGCCGACGCTTTGAAAAAACTAGGTCAAGGACTCTATTTATCGAATCTTCATTACATTAACTACAGCGACGTGCAGACAGCCCGCCTAACAGGGATGACCCGCTTTGCTTGTTTCTGGGTTGAAAGCGGAGAAATTCAAGGTCCTATACAAGATTTACGTTTTGATGAATCACTTTATAATATTTTTGGTTCCAACTTAGTTGATTTAACTGAAGAATCATCAGTTTACCTCAGCACAAGTACATATTTAAAACGCAGCTTAGGCGCGCTTAAGGTTTCTGGAGCATTAATTAACAATTTTAATTTTACTTTGTAGGCGATCTCATCTATAAAGTAAGCAAGCACGAATACGATAACCTTCAAAGGAGAACACAATGGCCTTATCAAGAATCCAACAATTAGTTCAAAAACTAAGTGAATCTAAGAATGTTCAAAAAGTGATTGTCGACGTCCAAGATTTAACTAAACAAATCCAAACTAAAATCAAACAAGCTGCTAACGATCCTGCAAAGTACAAAGCTAAGTATCAGGCTAAATATAAAAATTTAGTTAAAAAAGTTACTGCCGCTGAAAATGAATTACAAAAAGAAGTTAAAAAAGTTGTCACACAAGTTAAAAAGTCAGCTAAAGACGTAGAAAAGAACTTTACGACTTACAAAAAGAAAGCCCAACAACAAAGATCAAAAATCGAAAAAATGGTACAGTCAAAGTTGAAAGCCAAAACATCGACTAAGAAAACTGCCAAAAAAGCAGCTCCTAAAAAGAAGAAAGCAACTCGTAAAGCTTAGTTGTCAACCGCACCCCCAATATGCTAGTTTATGGCATCACAAATTGGG
>JAYUQO010000156.1:0-3861 GCA_043756765.1 Bdellovibrio sp.
AAACAAGTTCTTCGGGTTTAGTCACAGGCGGGGTTGCAAAATCAGTTTCAACCAGTTTTGCGAGAACAGATCATCTAGAGCCGATCGTAAAAACACCGAAATTAACTAGCGCCAATAAATATAAAATCCAAAATTTGGATAAAGAATTAATGCTGTTAAATATTCATGCGATTAATGTGGTATCGAAAGCTAAATTTAAATCTCATATTGCAAAATCTTTAGAACTCATTAAAAATCACAAAGGGCCAGTGATTTTTGTGGGTGATTTTAATACTTGGAGCGATGCTAGATTTGAATTACTGATGGAGATGACAAAAACAGCAGGTCTTCAGTTTTTTGATTTTAAACGTCCTGATGTTCCAGGATTTCATTCGAACTTTGATCATTTCTTTGGTCGCGGAATTCAAGTGAACAAAATAGAAATGTTGGATATCAGATCGTCTGATCACTTTCCAATTCTTGCTGATGTCACAGTTTTATAGCTATTAAAAAAAAACCTTACAACTACTTGATGACAGGGTACGGGCGCTGATTTTCTTTTAAGCCCGACTGTTCTATTCGGTATATTCGATTTTCTATGTTACCGAGCTGACCTTTAATGCTTTGAAGTTCATTATAAATTTTCAAATAGTGTTCATTGCTGACACTATTGGCTTCGATATTAATATCCTTACTCAAAAGCTTTTCTGATGCAGCTTGTTGCAGCTTTTTGATTTGCTCTATTTGTTGCCTCATACTGGCGATTGAACCTCTGATTTTTGAAATCTTTGGTGGAAATTCACCGGTCACAAACGAATAGGTCACTGTAAAAACAATAATAATAAACAAAAAATAAACAACGAGCTTTTTTAGAAGTTCTATCAGTACAGCTTTCATGTTAATATTGTTTAATGAATTTCTTTAAAAATCTAGAACAATCTTTCAGAAAATTAAATCACCAAAGAATCCATTTGTTCAGACGAATGAGAACAAACCTGCTACTTTTCGTCTTTAATAAAAAAAACAGAAATTGGCAGGCAGTTAGTCGGCCGAATTCTGCACTTTTTTTAAGACTTGATGGTAAACTTGGTGATACAATTACTTTTTCTGCCCTTATTCATCAAATGATCAAGAACTGTCCTGATTTAAAAATTCATATTTTAACACGGAAAATCTCATCTGAGGTCTATCAGTGTTTATTTCCAGAACTGATTAAAAAAAGGCAGATCAGACTTCATTTTGTTGAAAAACGTATCTTTAAAATTTTTAAAATATTGATCGAACTGAGGTCCTCTTTTTTTGATGTGATGGTGTCGACGTCACATATTCTTGACCCCCAATCAATTATTTTAGCCAGATTTATTCGTGCAAAAAATAAAATTTCATTTTTAAATCAGAATATGATTTTTTTTGATCGACATATTTCTGAGAATTATTTTTCTATTCATATCACCGAGCGCTATAAAAATGTGATCGAATCCATGGGTTTGTCCTGGTTTAGTCCAGTTCAATACAGCTTTACAGTGCCAATAGAACTGATCAAAAAAACATCTATCGAACTAGAAAAAATAAAAAAAGAAAAAAATGCCGGGTCAATTATTGTTTTAAATTCTTTTGCTGGTGCAAGACTTCGCAATTTAAGTTTTGATACAACATTTGCAATAATTAAATCATTGCAAAGTGAATTGCCGAACACAGTGGTGATCAGTATTGCGAACAGTGGTGATCAGCAAATTTTAAAAAGTTGGCGTAACCTTGCTGAACAAAACAGTGAACTTCAGCGGCATATTAAAAATTGGATTTTAACAGAAGAAACAACTCTTTTAGAAAATTCTGCTGCAATTGCCTTGTGTGATTTGGTTATTACTCCTGATACGTCAATTGTGCATTTAGCTTCAGCGCTGAAGAAGCCTTTGATTGCTCTTTATAGGCCAGATTCTGGAGATGAAGAAAACTCTAAAATATGGTCGCCCCTTAGTGATAATTTTAAAGTTATTTTCTCAGAAAAAAATGATCTTTTAGGGTTAAATGCCATAGATGTCGAGCTGATCACAAAGACTGCTAAAAAAATCATCAGCCTGACGTAATCCTGACAAGCAATGACCTTAGCTTTCCTCTGAAAAGTGAACAAAAAGTTGCTCTTTAAAATAATTTTGTGCACTTTGTTGTCATGAGTTTATTACCAGTAATAATGAGTGGTGGCAGTGGCACAAGGCTTTGGCCCGTATCAAGACTAAAATTTCCGAAACAATTCTGTGATTTATTAGATCACCCATTACACACGCTGACTTTAAAACGACTCAAAAAATACAATTCAGGGCTCATTGTCACATCAGCTTTGTTTCAAGATATGACCGAAAGTGATATTCGTAAAAATGGTTTTAACATTGAAAAAGTTCTTTATGAGCCAGAACCACGGAACACAGCCGCAGCTATCGGGTTAGTCTGCAGATACTTACAAACATTAAATCGCACAGAAGAAGTTTTAGGTGTGTTTTCATCTGATAATCTTATTTTAAATGAAGCTGCTTTTCATGAGGCTCTTCGTGTGGCATCAGAAAAAGCGAAATCTGGTGCTGTCGTCGTATTAGGAATTAAGCCGCACCGTCCAGAAACGGGTTTTGGTTATATTCAGGTGCAAGACCGTGCGATCGCAACTAATAAAAGTACTGAGGTTCTTAAGTTTCATGAAAAACCAACATTAGAAAAGGCCCGTGAGTTTGTTTCAGCAGGAGTTTATTTTTGGAATGCCGGAATTTTTATTTTTAAAGTAAGTCAAATGATCCAACACTTTAAAAAATACGAACCTGAAATGTGGAATCAGTTAGAATCTATTAATGGTGATTTATCGAACCTAGAAGAAGTGTATAAAACAATAAAAAGTATTTCGATTGATTATGCGATTCTGGAAAAATTAAAATCACCTGAATTGATGTGCGTGACATGTGATATTGACTGGAGCGATCTTGGGTCATGGGACGCTCTAACAGAAATTAAAGAAGGTTATAATAAAAATAATTTAGAAACTGAAGAGCATCAAAAAATTGAAGTTAAATCAAAAGGTAATTCTGTACATCCTTTAGAAAATAAAACTTATAGTTTTGTGGGTGTTGATGATTTGATTGTTGTTGATACCGTTGATGCATTACTAATCTGTAAAAAAAATGAATCACAAAATGTTAAAGAAGTTGTTGATAGACTTAAAGTGATTAAGCCTAAAGTCACGGAAGAGCATGTTTTTGAAAACAGACCCTGGGGACATTTTGAAATTTTAAGTGACCAAGAACATTATAAATCAAAGATTATACGTGTTGATGCTGGTCAAAAAATATCTTACCAGTCGCACGCCAAAAGATCAGAACACTGGATCATTGTTAAGGGCGAAGCGGTAGTTGTTTTAAATGATCAAGAAGTTTTACTAAAGACTGGACAACATATTTTTATTCCTCAAGGATCAAAGCATCGAATTATTAATAACACGAAAAGCTCAGTTGAATTTATCGAAGTTCAAGTAGGCACTTACTTCGGTGAAGATGATATTGTTCGTTATCAAGATGACTACGGACGAAAAAAATAAAATGCTTAATAATAAAAAAGCGGCACTCAAAAGAAAAATACAAGAAAAGTTCATTGAATTTATTTTATTTATCTGTGCGCTAAGTTCTGTAGTGATTACTTTTTTTATTATTTATACATTAGTCAGTGAATCAGTTCCATTTTTTAAGGAAGTCCCAATTTCTATGTTTATTTTTGAAACTGAATGGACTCCGCTATTTGAAAACGCTAAGTACGGATTAATAGCCTTAATTTCAGGTACTGCACTAACCACGACCATCGCTTTAAGCGTGGCTATTCCTTTAGGTTTAATAACTTCGGTTTATC
>JAYUQO010000157.1:0-10874 GCA_043756765.1 Bdellovibrio sp.
ACAGCAGCTCTTGCGGCCCGTGAAGTCGCAGCCCAAGGTTTATTAGGTAAATTTCACTTAGAACATGTTCAGATTATAAAACCTGAAACGTTTAAAATATTAAAGCCACTGCATGTATATTGTCATATGCAGCCCTGTCACTGGTTATCAGATCAATCATGGTTAAAACAAACTATTGGTGAATTATCAGACTATGCTTTTTCATGGGAAGCTTTAAGAAAAAATAAAATCAATTTTGATTTCGGCACAGATTCACCAATCGAACCAGCAAATATAGTCTTAAATATTCAAGCCCTAGAACAAAGTTCACAAAAAAATCAAAATTTATCTGTTCCTGCGTTGCAAGATGACTGGTGGAAATACCACCAGCATAAAGATTTAAACTGGGGAAACGGTCTTACACAAATATCTAATGGTAAAGTCAGCCAAGTCATTTTAGATGGCGTAAAGCTTTTAATTACTTAAAGCTGACATCATGAGATTTCAAAAAAAACGCTGCAGACAAGGCTAAAGCTGACCAAACATAAGTCATTTTATGCTTTTCAAAATGCTGACCTAATTGTTGTGTCGACTGGCTAAAGCTTTCAGTCAGTGAACAGTTTCCTTTAAATACAGGCAGTAATGTTAACTGTGCCTCGTCAGTGAATTCAAAATGATAGTTAGGCTTGATACAATCACCTGTTAAAAAATATTTTTGCGTCATTAAGTTTTGATTGTAGCTTATTTTAAAGTGTTTTATTTCAGACAATCTTGAAAGCTGCTTTTTAGTTAATAAATTCAAATCAATTGGTTTTCTGAATAGAATTAACGATTTTTCAGATAGGACTAGATCATCTGCTTTTTGTAAGACCAATAAAATTTCGTTAATGTAAATATAGTCTTTTTGTAAATTTAGATTTGGTTTTTTGATTAATACTTTTTCAGCAGCTAATAGTAAATATTCAAGTTGTTCAAGAGTAAGCATTTCAGTTTTAATCACACTCATGAAGTTTTTATGAAATAACTGGATGTATTGATTGTCATCTAGATCAAAGTTTGACATTAAATTTTGATAAAACATATTTTTTGAATCAACCAATTCGATAAAAGCTGTGGGGAAGCATTTATAGTTTTTTTCTAAACACAGATCACGATACGTCGTCCACGGCATATCGTGACTAGGAACAAGCACAACCTCTGAAAAAGCCGGACGTATTACTAAAAGGATTAAAACAATCAATGTGTATTTTCGCATATTATATTCCTGAACTTTCTATTACAATTATTTTGGATGGTTTTTTGTAATTTATGCTTGTTGCCGTATTTTCTTGGGTTTGTTTGTTTTGGACTGCGGCCCAATATGGCCCAGCATAAGCGTTTAGTTTAGTTTCAAGTTGATAGGGTATTAGAACAGAATAAGTAGCCGATTCTGCTGATGGACGAACAATTTTAACTTTAGATAAAACTTTCACAACCCTCTGGGTGTTAATATCTGTTGTGTAAATATCAACAACACCATATTGGTCAATTAAATGGGATATAGCCTGTGCATTAGTGAGTTCAATCGGGTAGATCACATAGTTTTCAGGAATTAATGTGTCTAAAGTCACTTTTTTAGATGCGGTTGATGAATCCTTTGTCCGTTCGCAAAAGCTTAAACAATAAATAAATACAAAAAGACCAAAAATAAATAGTAGGTGTTTATAGGGGTCCGTTAGATTTTTTATTTTTTGAATAAATGTTTTTCATTACTGACTTTCTTTTTTATGGTTTGTAGACATTTTATATTTTTCGGTTTTTAGTTTCTTTGTAGCGTTTATTTTTTCAAAGCTTTTTAGCAAGGCTGTGAATAGTAGCAGCATAAAAATCATTTCTATTAATACTTGCCCTGACTTATTTTTACCGACCATAAATTGCCTCCGAATTGTGGAATCACTGCACAAGTCATTTTCAAATGATTATTCCAGAACACATAAGCTTGAAATTTTTCAAGTGTTCTGAATGTATACTGCCAAATGAATGACAAGCTCTGTAACCTATTAGCGTTCTTTTTAAGAACATAATTCGGACCTAATCCGCCCTCTGAATCTGGCATAAAGGCAATTTCAGATTGATTATTTTTCGAAAAATGCGACTGCGTTTGAATAATATCACTCCAATAATTTGAATCAGTATTTACAGATTGATTTACTTTTTGAATGATCGACTGTGATTCATAGGTCAGTAAAAACTGAATCCGATATATTAGACTTTTTTGTAAAAAATCCAGCCGTTTTTGCTGGGCATATAATTCAACAAGCTTTTTTTGTAACAATACTATAAGCGCAGCTTGAGAATTGATCGTAGCAACAACAAGCGCAACTTGAGTGATTTTTATTTGGGATCTTAAAGCTGTAGATATTGGATTTAACTGAACTAGATTTCTTTCGATTTTTAAAATCTTCTTCTGGCCTTTGACTGACTCTAAAAGACACGTTTTTCTAACATAATTTTTGACAGCAATCAGTTGTACCGAAAAACACAGTATAAAATACAGACTGATAAAAATAATAATCAAATTTAGACTGGCTAAACTAACAAAGCCTTTAGAATTTTTCATTAAAAGAAGTTTTTTCAAGAGCTCTTTCCAAATTAAATTGTTCGAAAAGTTGACCACTTAATTTTAACAGAATGATGGATTCAGTTTTATTTAAAGTAGCAGACTCAGTTTTGAACTGAATTTTTTTAAGTTCTGTAGTCATATTTATTTCGCAGTGGGTAGCATCTTCTAATTCACAGATTAATCGGTTTTCCATAATTTCATGTAATGCCACTTCGTGAATTGTTTTTAGGCCGTGTTTCATAAATAATAAAATCAAAAGACCAGCCAAGGCTAAAACAGCTAGGGATTCTATTAAAGCTTGGCCTTTTTGGTTAATCATTTTTTCTGGCACCATCTAAAAAGTTAGATAGATCTTTTTGTTCAATAAACGAATCTGGTGCATTTTCAGCTTTGAGTTCTGTTTTTTTTGATGCCCCTAACGCCCGATTAATATTTTCATACTTTTTGCTGAGATTGTGACCGACGACGCGAACAACGCCTAAGGTGGCCACTGCAATCAGTGAAACCAGCATAAGATATTCGATAAGGCCTTGGCCTTTTTTATTAAGAAGAAATTTTTTTTTAATTTTTGTATTCATGAAAGCCTCCGTAGTGAAGGCTTTTTGCAAGGACCTGGTCTAGCTGTAATAGTTTAGATCAGGTTTTTGATAGCGGATTTCGGATTTACGGATTACTTTTTAGCTTTTTTAGTTGCTGATTTTGCTGTGGGCTTAGCTGCTGGTTTAGCTGTGGCTTTCGTTTTTGCTGCAGCTTTGACTGGCGTTTTAGCTTTAAATGCAGGCTTAGCTGGCGCTTTAGCTGTGGCTTTAGCAACAGCTTTAGGAGTTGCCATTTTTGGTACTACAACCTTTGGTTCAATTTTAGCAGCAGCGGCCTTTTTAACTTCAAGAGCGTCGATTTTATTTTGTTTTTGAGTTTCTGTTTTTTGGGCTTTTTTAGCAGCTTTACGACCAACAACAATACGGTCTAAAATTTCATAAGCTTCTTTTTGTAAATCATTTTCAAAGATAAAACGGTAAAAACCTTCAATTTCAGGGCTATTACGGAATTTTTTAAGAGATGTTGGGATATTTTCTGATTGAACGAAATCGATTGAGTTTCCATCTTTTGATAATTTAACTTTTTCAGCCACAATAAACCCCTTGTTAATGAATAGCGGCTAATCTAAAGCAAAATGATTAACGGGTCAAGAAACGAGTTATCGCGCCGTGTATTGTAAGCCATTGAAATCTTTAGTTTATTTTGATATATTATAACAGTAATCAAAGTGAGGTCTCATGCAAATGCTTCTTAAAGGCAAACCAGTCGCCGAAAAAATTTTTGCAGACATAAAAAAAGATCTCACTGGTTGGGAAAAAAAAGCTTACCGACCTCCCAGCTTAACTGTGATTCTAGTGGGGGATGATCCTGCAAGCCAAGTTTACGTTGGCCACAAAACTAAAACCTGCAATGAACTGGGTTTTAAATCAGAATTGATTCAGTTTTCGCAGAGTATTTCTCAAGACCAACTGATCCAAAAAATTAAAGACCTAAACCAGAATCATCAAGTTGATGGAATTCTTGTGCAATTACCTCTTCCTAAAACGATGAATGAAAGAACTGTCTTAGAATCCATTGATCCTAAAAAAGATGTGGATTGTTTAACTCAAACAAACATTGGTGCAATGGTTGTGGGGGATTCATTATCTAAAACGTGTACAGTGAGTCCTTGTACACCTTCTGGCATTATTGAAATATTTAATTATTATAAATTACCTCTGCAAGGTAAAAAAATAGCTGTTGTTGGGCGTAGTTTGATTGTAGGAACGCCGCTTGTACATTTGTTAACTCAACAAAACGCCACAGTGACATTATTTCATTCAAAATCTGAAGACATGATGGCTGAAATTAAACACTTTGATATTGTTTGTGTAGCGATTGGTAAAGCTGAATACTTTAAACCGCAAGACTTTAAAAAGGGCGCAATCGTTATTGATGTGGGTATTCATCGCAAACCGAATAATACTTTGGTGGGTGATGTGGCTGCCGGGGATGTAACTAGTGATGCGAGCTGGTTAAGTGCACAATCACCTGTTCCAGGCGGAGTCGGTCCTACTACGATTGCAATGTTGATGAAAAATACTTACGCTGTAGCGGCAAAAAACCGACAAAACAAATAATTAACAAATCTATAATGAAGAAAGATCTCACGTGAAAATTTGTAAATTAAAAAAAGGCGCAGATCAAAGATTGCGATCAAGACATCCTTGGGTTTTTTCAAATGAACTGATGGAAAGCCCCAAAAATATTAATCCTGGTGAAATTATTGAAGTGCAAGACTACAAAGGTCATTTTATTGCGCGCGGTTATGGAAATCCACATTCCTTGATTGCTTTCAGAGCCATCAGTTTTGATACAAAAGACTTTGAGATTCAATCACCAGATTTTTTAGTTTCCAGATTATATTCTGCTTGGGAAAAGCGGTTACATCTTGGTTTTGAAGATTCATTTCGTGTTTGCTTTTCAGAAGCTGATCAATTACCAGGTTTAATTTTAGATCGCTATGTGTTTCAAAAAAATAATAATACTTATCAAGTGCTGTCCTATCAATTTTTAACTTTTGGTGTAAATGAACTTTTTAAGAACGAACAAGACATTTTTAAAAAACTGATCGAATCTTTAAATTCTCAAGGTTTAAGTGATACCAAATGGGAACACACGATTCTTTTACAGCGTAATGATGTGAACATTCGTAAACTTGAAGGTCTTGAAGTCTTACAACCGACTGTGATCTATAACCCTGATGAAATTGATCTTCATGATGTTAAAATTCAAATTCCATCAGTTATGAAAAATGCAATCGCAAGTTCTATCACAAGCGGTGATAAATCATTATTATTTCATGTGGATCTTATTGAAGGCCAAAAAACAGGTTTTTTCTTAGATCAAACGCATAACATGCGCTTACTTATTCAAAGCCTTGAAGGTTTTATTAGTCTTAAAAAGTGGACCAAAGAAAAACCACTTAAAATTATCGATCTTTGTTGTTACATGGGACAATGGTCAGCGCAAATTGGTTTTTATTTAAAATCAAAAAATATTCCTTATGAAGTCACATTAGTTGATGTGTCGGATTTAGCATTAAACAAAGCTCAGCAGAACTTAAAACAATACTGTGATAGTGTAATCGTAAAAAAATTGGATGTGGTCAAAGATTTATCAAGCTTAGCTGAAAACGAATATCACATTGTCGTTTCTGATCCTCCAGCTTTTGTAAAAAATAAAAGAGACATCGAATCAGGTTTACATGGCTATATGAAATTAAATGAACAGGCTTTTCGTATCGCTGACCCTAAAGGTGTTGTCGCATCTTGCACCTGTTCAGGTGTTGTAGGCATTGCTGATTTTAAATCTGCAGTTCGTAAATCAATTTTACGTTCTGGTAAAAAAGCACAGTTGATCTGTGAAGGTGGACTTGGGTGGGATCACCCAAGTTTGATTCAGTTTCCTGAAGGGCAGTATTTAAAAATGCTTCTTCATAAGTTAGGCTAATTTTTAGCTAATAACTAATTATTAACTTTTTGAGCTTGAATAATTTGCTGCTGAAATTGAGCCATCTTATTAATGTAATCTTTTAAAGCGTAGTTTTCTTGTTTGTAGATTTCTGCTTGAGTCAGACTTTGTTTAAGCTGACCCTGAGCATTGTCTAATTCAGCTTTGACCTTATCAGAACCCAATTTAAGTTCGACGATTTTATTTTCAGCCACAGTCATCAAGTGTTGAATCGTTTCGCCCTGTTCTTGTGATGTGATTTCAAATTCAGTCATGCTTTTTTGTAATTCATTAATTTTTTCATTCTGTGTATTAATCATGTCTTCTTTGGCTTTAAGATCAGCTAAAAGATCTTCATTAGTCTCTAGTAAAGCATTTTTTTCTTTAGCATAGCTAACGCGTGCATTTTCAAAATTATCTAAGTAATTTCTGCGGTCTTCAGCTTGGGCTTGAATGGCTCTTGCTTTAACCTCTTGAATTTCGAGTTGCAACTTAAGCGATAAATCCAACGAACGAGCTAAATCTGTTGATAATTTTGAATTATGACTGCGTTCTTGGTTCAACATTTCTGTTAATTCTTTTACTTTTTCAGATAAATCTGAATTCGATGTTGTCATACTTTCAAGCGCTTCAATTTTTAATTTCATGTCCTCATGATTTGACATTAAATCGAATTGAAAGTTTTTAAGCTGATTTTGCATTTTATCCAGTTGCATGACGCGATCTCTTGAATTCTTTGAATCTTCGTCTTGTGACAATTCGTTTAGTTTATGACAGATCTCATTAAATATTTTTTCGTGTTCAGGGACTTGATTTGTTTCCATATGGTTTAGCGTATAAAAATGTCAGTCTATTGGCTATAAGTCCTGTTTGAAATCAAATAATCCAGATTTAGGTCTAGATCAATTGACCCAAACTAGAAGACAGACATAATAAGAAAGACGACTAAACCAGAGGTATTTATGGGTTTTAAAAAAATAAGAATTTGTTTTTTCGCAATTATGTTCTTGATAGCCCAAGTCGGGCAGTCGCAAACAGGTTTTTTTGAAGTAAAAGAACCACCACGAGCAGCTGAATATATTTACCGATCTTCACCTAAAGAATCATTGATTGGTGTTCAACTTTTAGGAGCCGTGAAAAACCCTGGAATTTACTACGTGCCACCACAAACGGATGTCTTAAAACTAATTACATTAGCCGGTGGTTCAGAAGATGCTGATCTTGAATCAGTGATCGTTCGAAAAATGGATGTGTCTCAGCAGGGTGTTTACGAATTGGATTTAGAAAAACTGATGAAAAGAACATCAGATGTAAAACCGTTTAAATTAGCTCAAGATGATTTTGTTTATGTTCCACGAAAAGAACCGTGGATTTCAAACGATGTTTCAAGATCAATCACGATTATTTCTTTACTTGCAACAATTGTTTTAACTAGTGTTCTTATCGAAAAAAATTCTAACTAAATGCTGTTTCTGATCGGTTTAATTTTTGAATCTAAAATATCACTAGCCTTCATCCCAGGTATTCCGTTTCAATGGGGTGCTTATATTTATCAATACGGATTACATCCGTTTATGAATGTTTTATTAAATCTTATTGTGGGCGGATTTTTGATTTTTCGCAGCACTGAAAATTCGCTTCACCAGTACCAGTTTTATAAAAGTTATCGTTTCTATAGTTTTCTGTTTTTAATCTCACTGTTTGCTTTAACTTTTTGCCAAATTTTTCTGACTGACACAGCTAATCCGCCTCTGATGAGCCTTGGCGCTACCGTATTAGTGGGTTTTACTGTAACCCTATATGGTCAAATTATTCCTCGTCACCTGCCAGCAAATACTTTTATTAGATCAATTCTGAATTTCAGTGTTATTTTTTGCTGGTTAAGCCTTATTTTGTTTTTTATCAGTCCGGACACTTCATTTAAGGGCGGCCGCTTTATCGGAATCTTTAAGCATATTCCCTACATGGTGACCTGTGCGACGTTAGCCTGCCAAATGTTGATCTATCATTTTTTTGTTGCTCAAAGAAATACACATCAAAAAATATTTGATTATTTAAGTTTCGCTGTAGCCTTTTTTATTCTTATTTTAACTGGGACAAGATCAGCTTTATTTGCCGTGATTATTAGTTATTTTTTAGCAGGAATACTTTTTCCTGCTAAAAAAGCGACCACTCAATTTATTAAGACAGCGATTTCAATGACTGTTGTTTTGGCGGCACTGCTATTTGGAAACCAAATGATTGGCTATGTGACTAATGTTGTTACGGGGCAAACAGCGATTGGTTATCGGGCTGCTCAGGATGGCGTTGCTTCACGGTTAGATGAATTTGAACGGGGTTATGAAATTTTTAAAAAAAATCAGTTTTTAGGCACTGGATTGTTATCTAAATTTGGAGAAATTTCTGAGGATGAAGTTGGCCAATATAATGCGAACAAAGATCCACACAATTTACTGATCTCTGCTGGTGTCATTGGTGGATGGCTATTTCTTGTTTTAGTCGCCATTGGGTTTTTAGGCCTTATATTGGCCACGTTTTCTAAACTACGTGGTCGAGATGCAAATTTAAAAATTTTAGCGATTTATGTGGCTACGCATATTCCTGTTTTATTTATATATCATATGCATTTATCAGTGGGCGGTATGGCTGATCGCATTTATTGGATTATGTTTGGCTATATGATGGTTTTAATTAATACTAATCGACGTGAATCCACGTAATTTATTTCTAAGTCTTATTCTAGGATCAATAACAGGCAGTTTGGCATACGCGTTTTTTTACTGGATACAATGGGCTGAAAATCTTAGAAATCAATACCCACAAATTGTTTTAGCAATGCCGATAATTTTGATACTGATATTTCTAACTATTAAAAAAACTTTTTATTTTCCTAAAAAAGTTATTGAATTGCACGAGGCACAAGAGCGACAAAATCATCGGCCCTTGTTTTGGAATCGTGTTACATCGGTTTATCAACTGGTGGGCGCAGGACTTTCACATTTAGTGGGGGCGTCTGTTGGACGAGAAGGTGCCGTTGTTGTGATGGCCACAGGTTTATCAACAGCTTTTAAGCTGAATTTACAATACTGGGCACCTGTTTTAGCTGCAGCAGGATTTGCCACAGGTGTGGGAAAACCTTTTATAGCTGTGCTGTTTATCGTCGAAATGTATCGAACACATATTGCACAAAAACTGTGGTCGTTGATTATCGCTTGGGTTGCTGTTTTGTCGGTTGAAACTTTGAATCTATACTTCACACCTGATGCTAGTTTTATTCATCTATTGCCTAAACTCACAATTGAAGCATCAACATCAATCTGGAACAGATTATTTTTTGTTATTGCAGTTGGTGTATTGATGGGTCTTATTTCAAAATTTTATAAAATTGTTTATGAAAAATTAAATGTTTATTTTAAATCCAGTAAAATAAAAGTTTTACCTGTCGTCATCAGTTTATTAGTCGCTGTTTTTTTATTTCAAAATGACTTTCAGTATTTACAAAGTTTAAGTTTTGATCTGGTTGGTCAGCATTTAAATTTAAATGTTAATATCAGTCAGGTGTTTTTAAAATTATTAATCACATTGATCTGTGTTTCATTAGGTTTTTTTGGTGGTGAATTTGTTCCTCTAGTAGTTGTTGGGACGGGTTATGGTCTCTGGTTTTCACAAATGATCGGTGAACTTCCAACTTTTGGAATTCTACTTGGATCATTCGGAATTTTTTGCGGAATCACAAGACTAAAATGGACTGCGATTGCATTGGCATTAAGTCTTTCTGGTATTGGTTATTTCTTTTGGATTTTTATTTGCTATTCATTATGTATAAACTTTTGTGGTGAGAAATCGATTTACAGTCCTAACACAACAGATCATAACTAGACCTATGATAAGAAATTTAAAAATAATAACATAATATTTTAAATGCAGGCCTATTTAGTATAACGTTTGATGATGTTTGATGTAACTTTTAGTTATGTTTACGGGACAATAAAACGATAAGGGTGAAACCATGCGTACTGTAATTCAAATTTTATGTCTTTTGACGTTAGCGTCTTGTCATTCAAAATCTATCAATAGCAATCAAGCCACACAATCAGTGCAACCAGAACGCGCAAACTTTTCGTTCAAAAGCGAACGCGGCCCAAGTGCTGAGAACAGTCAAAAAGGTCCAGTTTGTGATCTCAGTCAAGATCGTTGCAGTGGGAAGCCATTAACGGAAGAACAAAATTTAAAAACATACTTCTTATCAGACCTAGTGCAACAGGAACTTGAAAATATTGAGGCTAAAGAGAAAAAAAATGGTCATGACTTCAAAGTGGCAATAATAGGGCGTATGGGAAGTAACTTATCTAAGTTTCAACCGCTGCGTGATACAAATAAATTTGGTCAACCCGTGACATTAAATGAAATGGTTGATGAATTGGTTGCGCAGTCAAAAGAAGTACGGAAGTCAAAAATGTCTGCCTTACAAAACAACCCGTATGCTAAAGACAGCAATAATAATTTAGAGCCACTGTTAGTTCAAGGCTGGTTCGATCGTACAAGAAAATTGAAATACTCACATTTAGGCATTGCACTTAAAAATTTACCTCTCAAAAATGAAAAAGGTGAACTTATTTCTGGCAAAGGCACGGGAAAATGGTCAGTAGTGCAGTTGTTGTATTCTTGTGAAGAAGGAAAAAAATCACATTTGTATAAAGGAACTACGGGATATTTTTTCGCCGATCACATGTACGATTATGGCGCTCAAATTATGGTACCA
>JAYUQO010000158.1:0-3842 GCA_043756765.1 Bdellovibrio sp.
TTTTCAACTGTAACTTTTTCTGCTATGACTTCAGTCGTAGTCTGCTGTAGATTTTTATTTTTTTTCTGACTGCGAATAACTGATAAAATCAGCGGCACAAAGATCACTAAAATCAGTACACCGATAAAACCTAAAAGTATTTGAATTTGCTGGGCATGAGACTGTTGCATAAGTGATCTTATATCAGGACAAGACCACTTCAGGCTATGAAAAAAGACTAACTGATATCAGCTAAGCTTACTGAAACCATTGTCGATACACCACGTTCTTGCATTGTGACGCCATATAGTTTTTGCGCCACTTCCATTGTGTGTTTGTTATGTGTAACTACAATAATTTGTGATCGTTTAGCCATTTCTTTAACAAGTTCATTGAAACGGAAAACGTTCGCATCATCAAGCGGAGCATCAACCTCATCCAGTAAGCAATATGGTGACGGCTTAACAAGGAAGATCGAAAACACAAGGGCCACAGCCGTTAATGCTTTTTCTCCACCAGACATTAATGACACATTCTGCATCTTTTTACCTGGAGGTTTCGCGATGATTTCAATTCCCATTTCACCTTTTTCTTCATTTTCAATAATTTGAAGCATAGCTTCACCACCACCGAAAAGAACTGGGAATACTTTTTGGAATCGATCATTTACAAGATCGAATGTTTCTTTGAAACGTTTCGAACAGATTTTATTAATTCTTTCAATCACTTTACGTAATTGCTCTTTGGCTTCAGTTAAATCGGCATGTTGACCCGTTAAGAAGTCATAACGTTGTTGAGTTTCAGAAAATTCGGTGATCGCTGAAAGATTCACTTCACCGATCTTAGCTAATTTTTCACGTAATTCTTTAAGTTCAGCATCCGCAGCAACTGGGTCACCTTCGCGGTTAGCGTATTTTTCAATAACCTCAGGTAAATTAAGCATATATTTTTCACGAGTTTGATCGATCAAATACTGTTCTTTCATTTTAGCTTGCTCTAGCTTTAATTGGGCTTCGTTCATGCGACCTAAACGTTCATTACGTTCACGTTGAGACGTTATCACTTTATCTTCAAGTTCACGAATATGAGCTGTTTCAATTTCAAATTGATTTTTAAATTGCGCCATCTCTAAACGTTTAACTTCAATATCAGCCACCATACGTTCAAAATCAATTTTAGCTTGTTCTAAAACGTACTGGCCTTCTGTCATCTGCGAATTATAACCTTCAGCTTCTTCGGACATTCTTGAAAGTTGATCGTTTAACGAATTCACTTGGTGCAAAACCATTTCAAGTTGTCTGACTAAACCTTGGTATTCTTGGTTTTTAGAAGCTGATCTGATTTGTAAATCAGTGACTTCATTTTGTTGTGATTCAAATCCATCTTTCATCGATTCAAATTCTTCAGTCAATGCGTGAACTGATGATTCAAGTTCAACTTTCTGAGTTCTCAATCCTACTAATGAATCATTTAATTCAGAAATTTTTTCATCTGTTTGAGTCACTAAATCTTGCAAACGACGAACTTCTTTTTCTTGGCGTTCAACAGCACTTGTGGCTTGTTGAAATTCGTTTTCTGCACGCTCAAGATCTTTACGAAATTCTGCAACTTTGATTTCTTGATCAACACGACGTTTTTGCGCGCCTTCAAAATCATTCACAACATTATTTAATTGTTCTTCAACTTTTTTCAAAGAAGCTGTAGCCAGTGCTAGTTTTCCAGCCCATTCGTTTTTCTTTTGAGTTAATTCAGAAATTTCACGACGACGTTTAAGAACTCCACTTTCTGCTGAATCTTTTGATCCACCAGTTAGAATTCCGTCAGCTGAAAGTGTGTCACCGTCTTGGGTGACAAATGTCCAACCTGCGTAGTTTGGTCTTAAAGCTAAAGCCGTACGGATTGAATCAACGATCGCTACCCCTGATAAAATATTTTCTACAGAATTTGAAAATTTCTCGTCAGATTTAACAACTTTATTTAAAAGGCCTACAACACCAGATTCGTTTTCAGGATTACCTTGTAATGCTGAAAAGTTATTTTTATTTTCTGACGAATAAAAACTAGATCGTCCTGTGTTGTTTGTTTTTAAATAATCTACAGCTTGTAATGCTGTTTCTTGCCTTAAAGATAAAAGCATTTGTAATTTGGAACCTAGCGCTGCTTCCATCGCGATTTCAAATTCGCTAGGAACACTGATGACTTCACTTACAGGCGAAAACGAAGCTGAAACTGAACCATCAGCATGCATTTCTTGCTGGGCTTGCGCTTTACTCCAAAGCATAACTTGTTTTACGCCTTCTTCAAAACCTTCAAAGTTTGAATGAAGATTTTCTAAACCGTAAAGTCTAGATGCTGTTTCATTTAAATTATCTTTAAATAATTGAACTTCAGTTTGTTTTGTCTGCAACTGCTCAGTGAGGATTTTTTTATTAGCTTCAAAAGAATCCGCATCACTTGATAAATCAAGTTGCAACTGACGTTCAGAATCTAATTGATTGTTCACTTTGCGGCGACGATTTTCAAAATCATGGTGCGTTTCACGAAGTTCATTCAATTTTAGTTCTTCATCAGATAACCGTTCAGCAATTTCAGAACGCTGACCGTTTAATGAATTTACCTTTGCATCAAGCGCCGATTCAGTTTGACCGAAAGCAAATTGTTCACGACGTTTATTTGTTAATTCGGTGTCAATTTCATTGAAACGTTTTTGGTTCGCAGAAAAAGTTTCAGCTTTTGCAAGGGCCGTAATTGCTAGTTCTTCAGATTCATATTTTAATTCAGTGGCTTGGGCTTGTAAGCTTTCTTGATCCCGAGACAATAATTCATGACGAGCTTTTTGTTCGTTCAGAATACTCCCTGTCATTTGTTCATTGCGCTTAGCTTGTTCTAAATTAAAACGGTGCTCTTGAATCTCTAATTCTTTTTTCTGAACAAGACCTTGTTGGTTGTAAAAATTTTGTTGTTTATCTTCAACAGCTTTTTCTTGCTCTAAAATAGATAATTTTAAAGTTTCTAATTGTGATTGCATCAAAGCTAGATCAGCTTCACTGCTGACTTCTAAAGACTGCGCACTATCAAATATTTTTTGCGCTTCATCAGCTGCACGTTTTAAATCAACGTACTGGGCAGACGACAACCACAATTCAAGATCTTCAATTTGTGTTTTGATGTTTTTATAACGTTCAGCACGTTGCGCTTGACGTTGTAAAGAATCGATTTGGCGTTTTAATTCACCAATAATATCTTGTAAACGTAATAAATTTTGATCTGTTGAAATTAATTTTCTTTGAGATTCTTTTTTACGAGCTTTAAATTTTGTAATCCCAGCAGCTTCTTCGATTAACATGCGGCGATCTTCAGGTTTAGATGTAATGATTTTACCGATCATACCTTGCGCAATAATTGAAAAACCTTTTGAACCAGCGCCTGTGTCCATAAAAATTTCTTGAACGTCTTTTAATCTGGCCGCTTCTTTATTAATGAAATATTCACCCTCACCGTTACGATGAAGTTTACGAGTCACCATGATTTCAGAATGTTTTAAATATTTAGCTGGAAACGGTCCACCGTCATTTTCTAAAGTTAAAGAAACCTCGCACAAACCTAATGGTGCATAATTTTCAGCACCCGCAAAGATCACGTCCGTCATTTGCGACGCGCGAAGATCTTTCGCTGATTGATCTCCCATAACCCACATCAAAGCATCAACGATATTTGATTTACCACAACCATTCGGACCAACGATACCCGTAATACCTGCATCAAATTGAATAACTGTACGATCTTTAAATGATTTAAAACCAATAAGCTCAAGCTTTTTAATTCTCAAAGGTAACTCCTTGAATGATTAACAGAGTTCTAAC
>JAYUQO010000159.1:0-10841 GCA_043756765.1 Bdellovibrio sp.
AAAGATGCACCTGATTCATTAAATTTAACATTGGTGTATTTCTGAATAATTTCCTTTTTTAAAAAAGGGTCAGCTGAAAATGATCTTGAAGCCACAGCCACCAAAGGATGAGTCATTTGATTGTTCATAGAATTATTCTTGTAGATTTCTGAAGAGATAGCAAATAATAATATCTAAATGAAATGTATCGTATTTGACTTTGACGGAACTGTCGCCAACCCCTTTGAATCTGTGATTGATAGCCTTAATCATGTATCGAAAAAATATCCTTTTGAAATCACAGTTAACCAAGGTTTATTGATGAAAACAGTCAGTCAGCCTTTTACACAAACACTCATCCAGCTATGGCCTAAAGCCAGTCAATACAGCGCAGAAGATATCAAAAAATACTACTTAGAACATCAACTGGCTGTAGGTTATTTGAAATACACAACTTATGATGGTCTAAAATCTCTATTGCAAGATGTTGAACTTAATAAAGCTGATATCATCGTTTTATCTAATAAAATGGAAATCAGTCTTAAAAAAGTGATCGATCATTTAGAATTAAAAAACTTTAAGCAAATTATCGGAAAAACCGATAACCAACTTAAAAAAACACATTGGCTAAACCAATTAAAACTCAAATACGGAAATCAAAATGTAGTGATGATTGGTGACTCTAAAGAAGATCAGCAAGCTTGTACTGAAACAAACACCCCATTTATTGCAGTTAACTGGGGTGTAGATCGTTTTGACAAATCATTCGCTGCCGAAAACGCGGCAGAATTATTACAAAAAATTAAGGTTTTTTTACGAAACGATTGAAGTAAGATCCAATAAGATGATCCACAAACATGTGAACATCTTCAACTGGGCCGTATTCACCCTTCATTGTTTGCACATGTATTTTAATATCGCTTAATTCACGTAATTTACCACCATCAAAACCAGTTAAACCAATAACCTTCATGCCTAACTGCCTTGCCCAATTCACAGTGTGGATAACGTTTGGTGAATTGCCAGATGCGGATATAGCCACAAGAACATCTTTTGGTGTGGCAAAATTTTGAAGTTGTTTAGTAAAAATATATTCGTAACCGTCGTCGTTTGCGACTGCTGTAATGATCGCCATGTTATCTGTTAAAGCAATCGCTTTGAACGGTTTTTCTGTTACGCGTGTACCAATCGATATGTCATTTGCAAAGTGCGATGCCGTGGCTGCGCTTCCGCCGTTACCAATAAAAAATATTTGATTTCCTTTTTCACGAGCATCTAAAATGGTTTCAATCATTTTACCGATTTCATTATAATCCATTTTAGCTAAAATTTCGGCTAGGTAAGTCCCGTAATGTTTAGCAAAATCACTAGGTTTGTTATTGTTTTCAAATATTTGGTCTAGTTTATTCATGATAATACCTCTGATGTAGGATAGCTAGGATGGCATTTAGTGTCAATTTTTTGCAGAAATACCTATTGTTCAATCAATTTTATCTATTTTTATAAGCATTAAATAGCTTATCTTTCTTCATAACCGAATCGACCCATTCTAAATCAGCCGGAGTATCCACACTAAATATAGGTTCTTTTATTTCGGCCATATGGACCTTAAGTCCGTGTTCTAGCACACGCAGCATATCAACGGATTCAATGATTTCTAAAGGCGTCGGCGTGAGCTCAGAAAACTTAAAAAGGAATTCTCGTTTAAAGGGCATAATCGCCACTTGCTTATAACTTTTAACTTTTGTTTTTGATTTTTTTTGCGAAGGAATGGCTTCACGTGAAAAATACATAGCTTCGTTGGCTGCATTACAAACAACTTTAACTTCGTTTGCATCGGTGTAATCTTCATCGAATTCGATTTCTTTCATCAGATTAACAACATCTGAATTGTTTGTTTTAAATACGTTAACTGCTGTTGAAATCATCGTTGGCGTAACAAGTGGTTCATCACCCTGAATGATCACAACACAGTCATATTTTGTTTTGTTCATTTCTTCAATTTTTAATAAGGCTTCAGAACAACGATCTGTACAGCGTTCATGAGTATTTTTTGTCATGACGGCCTTGCCACCAATTGATTCTATATAATCCATAATTACTTGATCACACGTCGCTACATAGGTGTCTGTTAGATCATCACACATGACTGTACGTTTATAAATATGACCAATCATCGGTACACCTTGAATTAATGCCAAAGGCTTACCCGGAAATCGTGTTGAATCCATTCGTGCTGGTATAATTGCTAGTATTTTCATAGCCATATTTTATATTTCAATCCTATATATTTAACTATACAAATTTATGTCGTTTTTTAATCCAACGCGCTGCGATTAATGTCTTCACAGTGGAATAGTTCCACATTGAACTTTACGAGCTTATTGATAATTTGCGCTAAACTGACTTAAACCTATTTAATACTTTCTCTTTCAGTACTTTAAACAATTCAGTTTGACTACCAATAAGTAGAACTTTATCGCTGAAATTTGATTGAAGAAGGATTTCACCAGTTGGATCATAATATAAAGATTGTCTATTGTAGTATGCGCAAATGTGGGCTGTCGATGTGTATGGTATAGCCACGCTTAAGTCTGTGTCTAATACAAAGTTAAATATATTTTCATTATATGGTACCAATTTAATTTTTTTCTGATCTGCTAGCAGCTGACATAAATTTATATAAGACTGCTCATGAACTTTATGAAAATTTCTTTTATGCTTCAAAAAAATATTTATTTTTATATCTAAATCCTTCTCAATCTCGATTACAGTACTTATAATATCATTTAAAAATAATTTAAGATGACAGGGTGAGTAATAATTATTTAACAAACCAATACTGCTGGCAAAAGTATCGTTCATTGGTGTCACATCAAACAAGCTGATATTAAATTCACTTTTAGTAAAATGATTATTAGAAACGTTTGCAGGCAAATAAAACATAATCGGGCCTACAACACGCACATCCGAACACTTGTAGACGCTCGAAACAAACTGTTTAAAGTCATCAGTCCAAACCCATGCTATATCAGCAAAAACTTCATAAAAATATGGATTAACAGCTTCATTTAAATAATCCTTGTAGACAAGTTGTCTGCAATTTTGAGAATAATGAACTTTGTGAATTTTAGGTTTTTTTGTTTGTGCTAATCGCATCCAAAACGGCTGGTAGGTACAATTTGACGTCGTGTACATGATATCTTTAATAAGACGCAAATCGGACATATAACTGAAAATTCTAAGGCAACTGAAATCTCTGGCGATCAATACTAATTCGGGATGAAAAACAATCATCTTTACAAAATCGATAACTGATAAAAAATGTAATCCAACTATTTTTAGGTACTGTTTCCATGTGAAGTTATATTTTTTAAATATGAAAGCCTGTGGGTATTTAGAATAATAAATATTTACGGAAGCGCTTTTTATGCCTATATCACTTTGTACAACTAAACTATCGAACTGCCCGAGTGGATCAATTTTATGTTTGTCATAGCTATTTAAGTAATTTACAAACCGTTTGTCTGAATTTTCATTAAGAATGGACTCTTGACCAAGACCAAATAGCAAACTCACTGATTGAGTCTGAATCTTGTTTCTAGTGAACCTGTTAAGAATAATGCAGACTAGAAAAAGAAACCACTCAAAACCAAATTCAATGAGTGATCTTAAAGTCAAGCTGAGGCTTAATTTAATTTTATTTTCAGCACTAACTTTTATAGAATTTAGATCAGAAAAATGATCGTCATTTGGAACTGAATTGTTAATGGCAACAAAATCACTGAACTTCTTACCGTAGAGATGCAGTGTTGAACTCACAAATTTTTGTTTCAATCGGTTTTGTATTTGTTCTTTAGTGATCAGATCTGTTTCAAAATCAGTTTCAAAGTTAATTTTTTTAAGGTACTTTACATATTCGTCATAGATTAAGCTTGTGTGAAACTTCGGCATGGTCAAACCTTTAACCTGTTTATAAACGAGAACCAGCGACTATAATCTTTTGATAGCCAAAAATATTCCTCATCTGGTCTATAACTTGTAGAAAAATTAAATTCCATTTTAATAAAATCAGAATATGTCACAAATTGAACATCATGGCTACCACGCATAGGGCTGTAGTTTAAATCATCTTCATCTAAAAATATAATCACACGACACCCGCAAATATATGCGTCTAAACAAGCTGAAGTACTATTACTAATAATTACGGCATCATACTGATTTATAATGTCAGATAGTGATCCTTTAACTGTCTTGATATCACCGTCTTGAATTTGAATATCAGGGCAGAATGGATGTGGCTTGTAGTGCAAACTAAGATTCTGTTTTTTAAAAGAACTCATTTTTTTATAGACAACTTCAAAAATTTTCAAGGTCGTTTCTTTTGAATAATCACCCAAAAATAAAACCTTATTTGTGGCCAGTCTGTTCTGTTTTTGTTCTTTAAATTGAAGCAAATACTGATACCTCAACGCTTCAACTTCTATTAACTTACTTTTATCATAGCCACTAACTTCAAATTCTTTAATGGCAGGCGGCCCATTTAAAGTATAAAAATCAGCGATCTGATTACCATTTTTAAATCCTTGATCCGTGAAGATGTACCTTATATCCCAATATCGCAAAGTAGCATGAGGTACAGCCACAATTTTAGATTGAATAACATTTTGACGAATGTTGTAAATAAGCGCTCTTTCCCAACCTTGATTTTCACACAAGTAGAAATTTGAACCCGAAAAGTTTTTTATAGATCGTGAAATTTTAAAAAAAAGTAAATCCCAGATTTGATTCATTACAAAAGTCGAACCAAATAGCGATGACAAAAAATCGTTTTCTAGAAAAAAATAAAAATTCACTTTAGATTTAGAATTAAGAAAAAAATAAGATTGTTTATTCGCTAGCCCTAGTCGATTTAAATTAGTTTTAATGAGTAAAGCAAACACTTGTCCCAGTATTTTGAAATCAAAAAATGAATCGATGATAAAATGATGATTATCTTTATCACAATTGTCGATAATTTTCTGTGCAGCTCTTGAATTCGGGATTTGCGGCGAGTTAATGAGATGATTGAAATAAAGAACGTCCTTGCCTAATAAATCGGGAAGATCTTCTAATTGTTTTAAACGAATTTTATTTTGACTAAGTTCTTGGCTATCTAAGTTATATAAATTTGAAACTAAAATATTTTTGACATGATCTATTTCAGGTATTTTTTTTCCTTTAAGGCCAAGTCTATTCATTGAATATCTAGCTAAATAAACCAAACCTTGAAGTATTTGCGGCAAGCATGTCACTAATTTTTTGATATCTGAAAACATACTTTTATGTGATTTAGTTTTAATAAATTGAATATGTTTTTTTGAGTCACTACAAAATACTTGTATTGACTTAAATACTTTTGGATCACTTGAATAGACTTCTACAGATTTAAACTGCGACTGCACTAAAGCTTTTTCAAAAGCGATCAATTTTAAACAGTTTAAGACTGCTGAATTTCTAAATGGGCTTTTCTCATTGATAAGGCTCATCCACCATAAGTTATGCCCTGTTGGTGATTTTAGTTTTTGATCTAAAAACTCATTCAATCCTTTTTTATAATACAAGCCATCTACAAACTCGACATACGCATATTTAATTGCATCAGAGTTTTTTTCTATTTCAGTAATTAAAGAAATGTCGTTTTTTTCTTGAGTCGAAAAACCACTCCAGCGAACAATCAATGTGTCTTTGTCCTTAAGATTCGAATAAGGCTCTGCAGAACTATCCCAAACTACAATTCGACTGTAATCGCGGTTATAATCCATTAAGTTCGGACACTCTTGTGCTGCACTAATGGATTTAAAGAAATTTTATTTAGAAATACAGCATCGACTGAATAAGCTATAAATCTATAACCTTCTTTGATTCTTTTTTCTAAAAGTTCGGCATCAGGATCAACCACATGAAGCCCTGCTGCTACGTTATGTATCTTACAAAGTTCTAAAATTTTATTAATTGTTTGAACAAACTGTGGATTGGTGAAATCAGCAATCATTCCCATTGATGCAGATAAATCGTAAGGCCCAATCATTAAAGCATCTAGACCTGGGACTTTAAGGATAGATTCTAAATTTTCTACGCCTTTAACAGTTTCCACCATTGCAATCACTAATGGTTCCTGAGCTTCGTCTTTGTATTGATTAAAGTATCTGCCAAACAAGTTAGCCCGTGAAAAACCAACGCCCCTACGACCCGCCGGAGGCCATTTACAAAAATCACTGACATTTTTTATTTGTTCAGCAGTTTCAATCATCGGCACAATAATCCCTGCAGCACCCGCTTCTAAAGCTTGCTTACAGTAAACCGCATTGCCTTCGATAATGCGGGCTAATGGCAGTGTGCCTGTGATTTCCAAAGCCCGAAATAAATCTGGCAGTTGGTGATGGCTGATATTTCCATGCTCAAGATCAATAGCCACCCAGTCATAACCACCATTTCCTAATATTTCTGCAATGTGAGGATGAGGGATCTGCATCCAACTTCCGATAGTGTATTCATTTATTTTTTTTAATTTGCTTCTGATTTGTTTAATTTTCTCGTGTCTGTTCATGTGCTTAACCCTTCAAATTGATAAGCTTAATTTAAGCAAGTATCCTATGCGCTGTTTCATCTAAAATGTACCACGGATTTTCAATACCTAAAACTGGATAATGGGTAGTGTCATTCTCAGATTTTAAGGCCTGTTGGAGAATATGCGCCTTTTGTTCACCAATGACCATAACGTATTTATGTTTAAATCTGTTTATGAAGTCAAAACTGATCGTGATTCTGTCTTTATAAGGAGACACTCCTTCACTAGAAATATAATTTTTATTCCGAACAAGTAATGCATTTTGATTTGGAAACAAAGATGCAATGTGTGCATCTTCGCCTAAACTGAATAATATGATATCATTGTGACCTTCAACTAATTTATCGTAGTTTCTGACCGCTTCATCTCTATTTATTTCAGGCTGTAAAATAGGATGAATTTGAAATTTTTTAAGACTGTCTTGATCAAATACACTTTTGACCATAGATGCATTTGTATCAGCATGATCATGAGGCAAATATCTTTCATCACCTAAAAAAAAATGAAGACTTTGATCTTTAAAACTCAGTAATGATTTTGAAAAACTGGGGTACAATGCTTTTGCTGATTTACCACCAGTTAAAAATATCGAACATTTTTTCTGTTGGTTTAAAATTTGACCGACATCACTATTTAAGCGATCAATAAATAGCTCAACCCAACTTTGATTTGGGGCTGGATATAAAAAATGAGGCTGACTCATGCGTTTTGGCTCATTTTTTTAAAGCTAGGGCTTTTTTCAACTAACTCTTGATAGCTGCCCGCTGCAACTAACTGCCCTTGATGCATTTCAAAAATAACATCACAACTTTTAACTGTTGATAATCTGTGAGCCACAATAATTAATGTCACGCTTTGATCAATCACATCTAAAGATTTCATGACCGACTGTTCAGTTGTATTATCTAAAGCACTTGTAGCTTCATCAAAAATAATAACCTGTGCATTTTTATAAAAAGCGCGTGCTATACCAATTCTTTGTCTTTGACCACCAGATAGCCTAACACCTTTTTCGCCAATGACGGTTTGATATTGATTTTCTGTTTGTTGAATAAAATCACTTAACTGAGCTTTTTCAGCGGCTATTTTAACCTTTTCTAAATCAACTTTGTCAGGCGCAACGCCAAAAGCTATATTTTCAATAAAACTGGCATCAGCCAGGTGAATCATTTGGGGCACGTTGGCTATATTTTGCTGCCATGATCGCATTGCCGTATCCGTTAAAACTTGACCGTCGACTTCAATTTGCCCTTGGTCTGGTTTTAGTAGTCCCATTAAAATATCAGTGATTGTACTTTTGCCGCTGCCAGTTTCCCCGACAAACCCAACACGTGTGCCTTTTTTAATAGTTAACTGAATATTTTTTAAAACATTTTCAGAAGATTTTTTACTATAGCTAAATGAAATGTTTTTCATTTCAATAGACCAACTAAACTGAAGTGGCTGAGGCATAGGTTCAAGAAACAATGGATTAATCTTCTGATTCAGAAGTATCACTGTATCATGTAACGATATTTGATCACCTTGAATACTGGCCCACGATGTATACATCTGCTGAAATATCGGCAGCAATCTTTGTGCTCCTAATGCAAATACTCCTAGTTTTGGCAAGGCTTCTGTAAAACCGCCATCTTGATTAACTAAAAGAAAAGCCATAATCGATATCAAAATTATACCAACTGCTTCCATCATATATTTAGGACTGAGTGATAAGTAAATAATTCGACCTTTGGCTTCACGTAGGGGTCTATCGGCTTTTTTATAAAGATCACAAAAATAATTTTGATTCGAATCTAGTAAAATATCACGAATGCCCGATAAACCCTCTTGCAAAAGCTTAATTGATTGAGTTTGCTGAATCGAAAACGTCTGACTTTTCTGATGCAGTTCTTTTTTTGTAAAACGACTTAATATCAGATAACAAAAACCGAATACAAAAGATGAAATTAATGTAATCGTAGGATTTATATAAAGTAATCCACCAGCAATTGTCAGAAATAGAATAGTCGAGCTCATTAAAGTCACAACACTGTAAAGTACATTCACAGCAAGACCCACCTTAGATGTGATGACTCCGATAACTTCACTGCTGTTACGCTGAACATGAACACTATAGTCTTGAAAAAGTGTTCTACGGTAGACTTCAGCACTGAGATCTGAACCGCAAGCGTAGGCAAATTTCGTACTGAGTTTTAAAAGAAGTAACCGCGCTACCGAAGAAATAATGATGGCCGCAATAAAAGCAGCTGTAAAAAATAATCGAATATCATAAAGACTTGTCAGGTTAAATGCATCAACAAGTCGTTTGATCAATTCAATTTTCAAAAAATCTTCCGACGAAACAAGTAAACTAATAAATGGGATGACTGCACCTAATCCAATAACTTCTAAGAAGGCACTGACGATCATCATCAAGGTTAAAAAAACAAATTGTCTTTTACGGCTGTAGGCTAATCTTTCCCAAATAACTTTTAATGATGCTTTTATGTTTTTTTCAGTCATGAATTAACCCAACTTAAAGGATGAAGTAAGTGTGTATGTTCTTTGACGCGCAATTGACCTATTTGATTTAAAATTTCAGTTGATACGTCTGTCTTAAAACTTGAAATGTTTTTTTCTAATTGTGAAACAGTTTCAACACCAATTAAAACTCCATGAATCCCAAAAATACTTTTTACAAAGGCTAATGCAAGATCAGCAACGGGCACATTATGTTTTTTAGAAATAGCCTGTAGCTCAACCAGTTTGGGCTTCAAAGGTTGTAGCACCGACGGAAGGGTTTCAACCGGTTTAAAAAAAAGACCCTGCAAGAAAACAGAGCGACAATATATTTTTTTATCAAGCTGAACAGCCTGTTCGATCAATTTTATTTTTTTCTCAGAAATATCAAATAAATTAATTGGCAATTGAATGGCTTTTATCCAAGGCGTATTTATTGCCTTATCAAATTCTTCAATATTGTAAACCGATGCACCCAGACCCAAAGACTTCTGACTGATAAAGTCTGAATCAATTTTCTGATTTTTCATTTGATCGAACTGATTAAAGTCATGGAAAAAAAAGTAGCCAATTTTTTTTATTTTAAGTGTGTTGATCGTCTTTTTTAGAGAATCATTGATTTGACTGACGTGAATTTTACCGTCGAGTTTAAACTTAGAATGAATTATATATTGATCTGTCTTATGGTTTAAAACTTTTTGCAAAGTTTCTTCAGAATCACCGTAGCCTTGAGCTGTATCAATTTCTTTAATATTATTTTCTGCGGCCTTAAGTAATATCTGTCCGATAGCATCTAAGCTGGGTTTACCTGTCGTATTATTGATCCCGTAAGTCATCCCAAATTGAGCTGCTCCTAAGACCAATTGTGCTGTTGGTTTTACATTAAACGTAGTCAAATTTAACCGGCGTCCCTTTTTTTAAATCTGTTTTTGCAGGCTTACCCAAAAATAAATCAATATACTTGGTTGGTAAGCCATGACCTGGTCTGATGGCTCTGATATTTTTGTGATTAAAGATTTCACCTTTTTTAACATCTTCAGCAATATATAGTGATCTTCTAAAAACCAGTGACTTTATTTCAGATTCGCTGCGCTCGTAGCTAACTTTACCAGAAGCCTGCCAGGCCTTTAAAGATTCACTCACTAGTAATGTGAATTCATCGGGCTCCATTGAAAATGCTGAATCAACACCGCCATCAGATCTTTTTAGGGTAAAATGTTTTTCAATGACTGATGCCCCGTGGGCTACACTAGCGATCGCAACACCAATACCCATTGTATGATCAGATAAACCCACTTCAACACCAAAAGTTTGTCGCATATTAGCTATTGTTAATAAATTTGCATCGGCTGCTGTTGATGGATAAGCGCTCGTGCATTTTAAAATAATTAAATCTTTACAGCCCGCTGACTTAGCCGCATCAATACTTTCAGCAAGGTCAGTGATTGATGCCATTCCTGTTGAAATAATCATTGGCTTTTTAGTGCGGGCCACTTTTTGAATCAGTGGAATATCTGTATTTTCAAATGAAGCAATTTTATAAAAATCCACATTTAAATCTTCTAGAAAATCAACGGCCGTACTATCAAACGGAGTACTGAAAAACATCATACCTAATTTTTCGCAATGATCTTTTATGGGTTTGTGCCATTCCCATGGGGTCATAGCCTCAGCATAAAGATCGTAAAGGCTTTTGCCTTTCCATAAACTTTTTGAGTCACTAATAAAGAAATCACCTTCTTTAAGATCT
>JAYUQO010000160.1:0-10838 GCA_043756765.1 Bdellovibrio sp.
GCTTTAAATAAGCAAAAAAATGAATACTCTGAGAAAATGAATCAAGCGCTGAAAGCCAATACTGAAACAGAAAAACAACTTAAAGACGCTGAAAAAGAAGTAGTAAAATCCCAAGATGAATCAACAAAGGCTGCTAAGGAATCATTAGCTCTTGCGGAAAAACAAAGAGCGCTTCAGCAAAATTTAGCTAAATCGCAAGCCCAAGTTCAAAAAGCCGTGTCAGAACAAAAAATGAATGAAGCCAAGCTTAATCAAGAAAAAGCCAGAACAGATTCAGAGCTAAAAAGAACTGAAGCCGAAACAGCAAAACACAAATCACAAATTGAAACTGGTGCGGCTATTGTTCAAAAATCAACCGATGACAATAAAAAAATAAGCGAACAAATGAAAGAACTCAAATCGAAAAGTGATGACGAAAAATCAAAACTCACTGGTTTACAAAAAGAAGAATCAAAAATTAAAGAGCAATCCTTGAAATTGCGAGCTGATCTAGAAAAAGTGAAAGCGACATATGCAAAGGATTCAGCGCAGATGGGTATGGAAGTTTCCCAGCTTAAGAAGTCACAGGCTTTTCATGAAGCTGAAATTAAAAAGAATGAATCTGAAACTGAGCGTATGAAAAAAGAAACTGAAAAATTAAAACAAGAACGTGAACAATTGGTTAACTCGGCAGATAAAGTGAAATCACAAGCAGAAGAAGCAAAAATCAGAGCTGAAACAGCAACTGCGCAGTTAGAAACTGAAAAAATTAGATTAGACGCTGAAAAAATTAATGCTGAAACAGCAGGGCTAAGCCAGAGTGCTGTCCAAGCTGCGGCATCTAATTCTTCAGGTCGACAAATTATTTTAAAAACAGATTGCCCAGTGAAAGCTAAAACTAACGACTCATCAAAAGACTTATTTAAAGTTAAAAAAGGCGGTAAAATTACTATTGCTGATTCTAATTTGTCAGGTTGGTCAAAAGTTTTAAAAGGCCGAATTGTTCCTGATGGTTTTATTAAATCAAATTGCTTTTAGGCTTTAATTAAAAAGGGTTAATTTTTATGTGGGCCATTCATAATTCATTAAAAGGTTGGACGCTTTACGATTTAACAGATCGTGAAGCGCAGCTATTAGTGAATTCAATGAGCCAAAACGAAATTAAATTAGCCAAAGTTTGTGTTGCTGGTTTAGCTTGGGAAAATTTAGACAAAGAAAAGCATGGGTCTATATTTTCTGCGCAGGCTGGTTTAACGGGAATTGATAAATACCAAAAATATGAAAATAAAGTGTCTGTTGGTGATGATGCCGCAGATACTGGTTATTTTGTGATTCAACCTAAGAAAACTTTTTATCCGCGCCTATTTGATCGTATTGATTTAGCTGTTAAGGCCAGTATTATCGGTCAAACCCAAGTGTTTGATACATTAACGATCGATTTATCCGAAGGCGGAATTCATTTTCAAGATCATATACCCAGCTGGTTATCGGGTTACTTTATAGTTAAGATTGTTGTGCACGAGGCAAGCTATTCGGTGATGTGTTCGTTAGTCGAAGATCAAAAAGAAAAAAAACGCGTTCAAATCGTCAGTGAAGAAAACGATCCGCAATTTGTTAAATACAAAAACTGGCTACATAGTCAGTTATCTAAATAATTAAAACTCATCTTTATCAATAATCACAGTTGTAGTCGGAAATGCGAATTCGGCTTTTTGCAGTTCGGCTAGCTTGTGAAAATCAACCAGATATTTCTGATTTAAATTAAATTCATCAATAGGGTCAGCAAATCGCACATGAAATGTCACAGTGACATTTATAGATGAAGCTGCAAATTCTGTAATGTAGACCACCGTGCGATCTTGGATGATGTTAGGTTCTTGTTGTAAATAGTATTTCGTGTTTTCACAAAAACCTTGGATGCATGTCATCGGCGTTTTGTAAGTGAAGCCAAAAACATGTCTAAAACGAAAAATACCTTCACGTTCTGATAAGTTATCAATTTTTTCTTTAGCTACGACAGAATTGGGAATCGACACCACAGAATTAGTTAAAGTTTTTATGCGTGTTGATCTAAAACCGATTTCATCTATGAAACCGTCGACATTTAATATATTGACTCGGTCGCCTATTTTAAATGGCGAATCTAGCAAAATTGTAATAGTACCAAAAATATTAGCAACAGTGTCTTGGGCGGCAAAAGCAAGTGCCACGCCCCCTAAGCCTAAACCAGCCAGTAATGCTGTTACATTAACGCCGAAATTCTGTAAAACAATCAGTGTACCAATTATAATGACAAAAACTTTTAAAGTTTTTGTAGCTAACGGCGCAATTTGATCATTCATCTGTTGGTTGTTTTTTGAAGACCAATTTTGAATCAATAAACCACTGGCATCAGCAGCGTAATAAGCAAAGCGAATAAGATGAAGACTTAAATTAATTTTCAATAAAATCAATAAATACTTTTCCATGCTTGGCGTAAGGCCTAAACCTTCAACTAGAACCATCCCAAGAACAGAAGCTATAATCCAACTTAAAGCGCGTTCTATTTTTTGCTGTAAAAGATATTCAACAAATCGGTTGTCTTTGATTGTTTGTAATTGCTTTTTAAAACGGACCAGAAGCGAGCGAATAACTTTATTTGCGGTTAATACTATAAAGACAGCGGCAATGAGGCCAAGCCACTTCCAGGTTTCAATAATAAAGTATTTGGTATTAAAAAACAGAGTAAGTTCTTCTGAAAACATATTTAGCCTTTCACAGTTATTAAAACAAAAAGTCCCAAAATAATTCGGTAAATTCCGAACCATTTAAAACCATGCTTTGTTACAAATTGAATAAAAAATCGAATGGCTATTAAAGCAAAAATAAACGAAAGTACAATGCCAATCAATAATGTTAAAACTTGCGAAGATTCGATGATGTCTTTGATTTTCCAGAACTTATACAAAGTCGCAGCACTTAATACGGGGACTGCGATGAAAAAAGAAAACTCAGCAGCTGCGGCTTTATCATACTTTAGTACTTGTGCAGCGATAATTGTTGAACCTGATCTGGAAACGCCAGGTATTAAAGCTAAACACTGAATCAAGCCTATTTTAATTGAATCCGTAACAGAGAATGTTCTTTTAGACTGATCAGGCTTTATATAACTGTCGACGATAATAAAAATAATTCCGCCAATAATTAGAGACCAAGCGACGATAAGGGAACTTTCTAAAAACTGATCAATGACATCCTTTAAGATAAAACCCATCACTAAAATTGGCGCAGAGGCTAAGGCGATTTTTTTATAAAATTCAAAATTAAATTTAAAGCGGTCTCTATAAATAAATAGAACGGCAAGGATAGCTCCGAACTGAATAATAATTTGAAAGGCTTTTAGAAAAGCTGTGGATTCAAGCCCTAACCAATTGGAAGCTATGATTAAATGACCTGTTGAACTGATTGGTAAAAACTCAGTAAGGCCCTCAATAAGAGATAAAATAAAAACATCGAGTAAGGTCATATTCTTAGATTGTGAGACAGTAAAAAACGCACCACAACAAACGTCTAACTGCGTTAGTTTAATTATTTTTTATTATTTTCTATTTTTTTTAGAAAATGTCGGGATACGATCAGATTAAAGAAATTGGTTCCAGATTGGAACTCAAGCTGAATAAGTACAACGACCACCAATTAAATGACTTAGTTGGATGCAAATAAAAGTTGCTACAAATGACCACACGGAGGGGTATTATGATTGGTTTAATGAGTTTTTCAAAACAAGTAAGACTTTTAGTTCTTACATTAGCAGTTGCGGTAACATCGCAGTCTCATGCAGCAGAGTACTTAGTAAAGTATAAATCTGAAAAAGCAGTTAATAGCATTATAGCTATGCAAACAGAAAGCATCGGCCTTGAAGTTCGTTCAATGCACAAACCAGGGCGTTTATTAAAAATTAACGTAGCTGAAAAAAACAAAGCAAAAACTTTGACATCTATCTTAGCTGATAAAAATGTTGAGTACGTTGTACCTAACTTTAAATTACATGCGTTTTCTGCGCCCGTTGAAGCATCAGCTTTAAAAGAGCAATATGCCTTAGCAAAAGTTAATGCTGAAAAAGCATGGCAACGTGCTGGTAACAAAGGTAGTAAAAAAGTTTTATTGGCTGTTATCGACACAGGCGTTGATTACAACCATAAAGATTTAGCGCAAAATATGGTTCCAGGATATGACTTTAGAGATAAAGACAACGATCCAATGGATTTAACTGGAGCGCAAAACCCAGGTCACGGAACTCACTGTGCAGGTATCGTTGGCGCTGCGGGTGTTGTTGAAGGTGGAATTCAAGGGATGTCTCCTGAAGTTTCAATCATGCCTTTACGTTTCTTAGGTGCTGATGGCTCTGGTGATCTTGACAGCGGTATTAAAGCAATTGATTACGCTATCGAGAAAAAAGTCCAAGTTATTTCTGCAAGCTGGGGAGCCGCTGTACCAACAGCACAAGCTCAGCCACTTATCGACGCCGTTAAACGTGCTGATGCTGCTGGAATTATTTTTGTAGCTGCTGCTGCAAATGATGGTAAAAATAACGATAACGTAAATATGTACCCGACAAATGCAAACACTCCTAATATGATCAGTGTTGCCGCTTCAAATTCATCTGATAAAAAGCCATCTTGGTCAAATTATGGTAAAGCAAAAGTTTCCATTGCTGCGCCAGGTGAGGCGATCATGTCGACTTTACCAGGTAATAAATATTCAAACTTATCAGGAACATCAATGGCTACACCATTAGTTGCTGGTATGGTTGCTTTCTTGAAAGCTCAAGATGCAAGTTTGACTGGTGCTGAAATCAAATCACTACTTCAAGCCACTGGCGCTAAAGTTGAAATTGAAACTGCATGTAACTGCCGTTTTGATGCTTTCGCAGCAGTTGACACATTATTAGCTAAAAAAGGTTGGATGGTTCCGGCTGCAGCAACAGTTGCTATCGATGCAACTCAACAGTTTGCTGTTAAGAATTCATCTGGTGCAGTTAAGTTTGAATCTTCAAACCCTGAAGTCGCAACAATCTCTGAGCAAGGTTTATTAACTGGTAAAACACAAGGTGTTGCGACAGTTAAAGCAACTGATGCAAATGGAACTGTGTTCACTTCACTTGATATTAACGTTGGCAAAGCTGAATCTTCACAACCTCCGGGTGATGGTGGCGAATGCCCACTGGGTGATCCAGCCATGTGTGAAATGGCTTGTCAAATCATGCCTTCGCTTCCATGGTGTTCAGGCGCTCTATAATTTAGACAGCTCTGGAGCATAAATTTAAAACATATTTTTAAACGGGCTATCAAGCCCGTTTTTTTTTGTTTTTCATATGAAGTTTGATATGGTTCCTGGATGGATATTTTAAGTTCGATTTTAGCACAAGAATCATATAAGTCCTCTGCCATTGATAAAGTAATCTGGTTTTTGCAGTTGATGAAATGGATGCAACGCCCACGCCTGAATGAAGAAAAAGATTTAAAAATTGAAACTGTCTATACTGTTCGGATTAAATACATACTTTATATTTTAGATAAAAATCCTCATTGGAAAAATAACTTCATTCACACAGTTAAAACTATGCTTTTTCAAATTTCATCGCCGACGACTTTTTTAGGACAAGGCTTTACTACATCTGGATTCAGCCAAGATCTATCAAAAAGACTTTTAGAGAAGCTTTTACCACCTAATCCGATCACTGAAGATCTAGAGGCCTTGATTTATAAGATTTTTAACGATGATAGTGAAAGTTTATATATTGATGCTATAGATGAAAAAGTTTTAGATGAATTAATAAATTTATTTTCATCAGAAAGCGAACTGCATCAAAAACTAAAATTTGATATTTTAAATGCAGTTTTAATACTGGCGACACAAATTTTGAACACGACATATTTTATTATGCATGAATTGGGTCATTTTGATAAGCAACAAAGCGGTTTGTATGAATTAGATCTTCTTGAAATTTTGCAGCAAAATTTTAAAACTAAAAGTACAGATATTCATTCTGATTTACTTCAGCTTTTGAACAAATCTGAACTGTCACACCAATCGCTTTACCAGCAAATGAAAACTGAAGGCGTAAAAATTGAATTAGTTTACGCGTTTCAGTCTCAAAAACGCCGTCTAAGCAGATTAAAAATCTTATTATTATTTTTAAATCAGCAGCAGTCGCAAGCCTTAAATTTAAGATTATTTATATCTTATTTAGTTGTTGAAACACATTTTCAAAATAGTCTGACTCAATTTTTAAAAGAAAATTTATCGCTTTTATCAAATCGTATTGTTGAAACAAATTCTTCGGTGGGTGAGCACTACGTAACTTATGATTGGGCTGAATCAAAAAAAATGTTTAAATCGGCCGTGGGTGGCGGAGCTGTGACCGCATTCACTGTTTTTGTAAAATACATTCTAGTTAAACTTCCTTTTGAAGGACTTATCAAAGGCGTTGTTGAGAGCTTAAATTATTCAATCAGCTTTATGGCAATCTATTTGTTAAATTTCACTTTAGCAACAAAACAGCCATCCGCTACAGCACCATTTATGGCACAAGAATTGAAAAAATCTACTGATGTGGCAAGACGATCAATGGCGGCATTGCTGCGCACGCAAGGTATCGCTGTCATCGGAAATTTGTCATTAGTATTTCCGATATGTTTTTTTGTTTCATGGGGATTGTTGAATTATGATTTATCGTTTATAGATCAAACTAAATCACAATCTATTATTGACTCGTCAATTTGGTACGGACCGACTCCATTTTTTGCTTTAGTTACTGCATTTTTGCTTGTAGCTTCTAGTTTGATTGCGGGTTGGTTCGAAAATTGGGTTTTAATTCATCATTTGTCAGATCGAATCGGGCAGAGTGAAAAAATGATTCGTTTTTTTGGAGCTGTGCGAACTGAAAAATTATCTCATTTTATTTCACATCATTCAAACGCATTGGCAGCTAATATTTCACTTGGGCTTTTATTGGGTATAGTGCCACAAGTTTTGTTATTTATTGGTTTACCAATTGAAGTTAGACATGTGACTTTGGCCACGGGTAGTTTTGCACTAGCACTACCTGTGTATTTATCGATTGATGGCTATAGTATTTGGACATTGGCTCATTCGGCGTTTGGCTTATTTGGGATCGGAATAATTAATATAGGTATCAGTTTTATTATCGCATTTTTTCTAGCTTCGCTATCTTCAGAAATAAAACTAAAGTCGTTGTTAAAATTATTCAAATCCTCGTTTTCCGGTAGGCAAAAAATTCCCTAAACATTTGATTTAATTAAGATGTATCAGTTTGGTTCATCTATGGTTTAAGTCATTGGTCCTGTTTCAAAATGACAATTCACAGACCTTTAAATAAGTTTTGACTGATTTATCAAAAAAAATAGGTATTTCAAAAGAATATCTATTAGACTTTTATACATGTGGACGTTTGTTGGAAAGCTGACCTTAGTCGTGTCGGCTGGATGCTATATATTTTTTTTACAGTCATGTTCCGGAGCGAGCAATGGATTCGCACCTGGGGCAGCTACTGTGATTACAGCACCGACAACAATATCCAATATAAAATATGGCCAGATTGTTAACTTAAGTAACAGCTGGGAAGTGACGATTGATAATGCAGACTTTGTAGAAAACAAAGTCTTACCAAGCGGTTGGACAGTTGAGGTTAAATATGAGTAGTAGCAGAAAATTTCAATTTTTAATGATATTGTTTTTTTCAACAATCTTTTCTGTTTTGGCGCATGCTGAAATGGGCATACCCGTTCAATTGCGCCTTAAAGATAATTTAGGATCTTACCCAACTGAATCTGGTGTTGCGATTAAATTACAAGTTTTAACACCAGCAGGTGGTTGTATTTTACGTGAAGAGATTTTCTCTGGTCAGACAATTACTAACGGAAATATTTCTTTAGTTTTAGGAGCAGGTACAGCAGGCACTTACGATCCAGGCATCAGTTTGAATTCTGTTTACGACAATTCAAGATCTAAAACAGGTTTAACTTGTGTGAATTCATCAAATGCAATCACAGGAACTGGTCAAACTTATAATCCAACATCAATCGATCAAAGACTTATTCGGTTCACAGCAACAGTAACGGGAGTTCCTTTAGTTGTAGATTTCAATATGAAATCTATTCCTTACGCGATTCAAGCTGAATCAGTTGGTGGCAAATTAGCTGCGGACATCATCGTTAATAATGCGACATCGCAATTGAATCAAACAAACTTAAATAATTTATTACTTGATGCAACCCGATTATCAAATTTAATAGATGTCGCACAAAACGGTAATGCACAGACTGCAACAACTGCGACAAATTTTACAGGTAGTCTTGTTGGTGATGTAACAGGCACACAAGCAGCAACAGTTGTAGCACGCTTACGCGGAGTCAACATTTCTGCGACCGCACCAACATCAGGTCAAATTTTAGTTTACAACGGATCTCAGTATTCTCCGGCGAATCAAGCTGCAGCTGCAGTAACTAGTGTTGCGGGCCGTACTGGTGCTGTAACATTAACGACGGCTGACATTGGTGGTTTAGGAACTGCAGCAACACAAAACACAGGTGTAGCTTCTGGCAACGTCGTTCAATTAGATTCGGCTGGTAAAATACCATCTTCAACATTACCAAATAATGTATTAACAACATCAGCAACTTTAGCCGGTGATGTTTCAGGAAATTTAACAGCGAACACAGTTAATACTGTTGGTGGTAAAACATCGTCGGCGATTAGCCAAAGTGTTGATGATACACTTGCTGCAACGAATTCTGCTACAGCAGGAACACTTGTTAAACGTGATGGATCAGGTAATGCATCTTTGAATACGATCACATCATTAAATAACTCTACTCAGAATGTTTATTTATACAATGTGAGTAATACAAACAATGTTCGTATTAAATCGCCAGTCACGTTTTCTGATTATGTCTTAACTTTGCCAACAACAGATGGTGTTGCTAGTCAGGTCTTACAAACTGACGGAGCAGGAAATTTAGATTGGTTAACGATTCCAACAACAGGCGTGCAAAGTGTATCTGCCACTTCGCCACTAGTAGCTACGGGCACTACAAATGTAAGTTTATCAATTAATGTGGGAACAACATCAGGCACAGTTGCAGCGGGTAATGACACACGTATTGCAAATGCATTACAAACTTCGACAATCTTTGCTGGTGATGTATCAGGAACATATAATACATTAGCGTTAACAAACTCAGGTGTTGCAGCTTCGACATACACAAAAGTAATAGTTGATGCCAAAGGCCGCGTAACAAGTGGCACTTTATTAACCGCGTCTGATATTCCAAGTTTAGATACAGCAAAAATCACTTCAGGTGCCTTTTCAGTGGCACGTGGTGGTACAGGTTTATCGGCTGTTGGAACTGCAAACCAAGTATTAGGAGTCAACGCTGCTGCAACTGGTTTAGAATATAAAACAATTACTGCTGGAACAAATATCACAGTTTCAAATACTGCAGGTGTACTAACAATTAGTGCGTCAAATCCTGGTGGAACCGTGACAAATGTATCTTCAGGAAATTCATACACAACGATTACTAATAACACAACAGCACCAGTTGTAACTGTGAATGTTGGTACGACTGCAAATACTGTAGCGGCTGGTAATGACACGCGTATTGCAAATGCATTACAATTTTCAACTATTTTCGCAGGTGATGTATCTGGAACGTATAATTCAATCGTGTTAGCAAATTCGGGCGTTGCAGCTTCTACTTATTCAAAAGTCACTGTCGATGCAAAAGGCCGCGTGACAAGTGGTTCATCAATTAATTCTACAGATGTAAATACAGCTTTAGGTTACACTGCTGCAAATGCAGCATCAGCTGGCACAGTTACTAATGTTTCTTCTGCAAATTCATATGTTAATATTGCTTCAGGTACAACTACTCCGACGATTACATTAAACGTTGGAACTGTTTCAAATACAGTTGCAGCGGGGAATGATTCACGAATTACAGGTGCTTTACAACAAACAACATTCGATGGCTATGTAGCACCAGCAAGCTGCACAGCTGGTCAGTCAATGTATTGGAATAGTGTTGGTGGAAACTTTCAATGCCAAAATATTTTACTTTCAGGTGATGTATCTGGAACAGCAACTGCTACAACAGTTTCTAAAATCTTAGGTACAACAGTCAGTGTTACAGCATTAGCTGCAAATAATATTTTACAATTTAACGGTACAAATTATGTGAATAGAAGTATTCCTACTTGTCCAATGAATGAATTTTTAACTTTCAGTGGTTCAGCATGGTCATGTGCCCCAGTGACTGGTCTTGGTGGCGGAACAGTGACGAATGTTTCATCAGGAAATTCATATTTATCAGTTTTAAATGGGACAACGACTCCGGTTTTAACAATTAATACCGGTTCAGTATCGGGCACAGTTGCAGCTGGTGATGACACACGTATAGCAAATGCTTTACAACCATCAACAGTTTTTGCTGGCGATGTGTCTGGAACATACAATTCAATCGTGTTAGCTAATTCAGGTGTAGCTGCTTCAACATATTCAAAAGTAACTGTGGACAGCAAAGGTCGCGTAACAAGTGGAACTTCAATTAATGCTACAGATGTGAATAGCGCTTTAGGATACACTGCTGCAAATGCGGCTTCAGCAGGTGCAACAACTTTAGCCGATGATGTTACAGGAACTGTTTCAGCCAATGTTGTGTCATTTGTTGGTGGTAAAACGTCTGCGCAAGTTTCACAAAGTGTCAGTGATACACTTGCAGCAACTTCGTTAAATTCAGTTAGTACAATTGTTAAACGTAATGGTTCAGGCGGTTTTAATGCATCTTCTGGTGTGT
>JAYUQO010000161.1:0-3816 GCA_043756765.1 Bdellovibrio sp.
TCAAATTTACATTTAGATTCAGAAAAAGCGTATGTTCCTATTTTTGAATTTGATATTGATTCAGAAAAAATTGTCGCTTCATATAAATACGAATTTTCGAATAAAAAAATGGACAAAATTGGTGATTTGACTTTTTACACAAAAAATAAAGCTCTCGTTATCGAGCAGAGCGCTCAGAGTCATCGAATTTATATGATAAACTTGCACAATCCCGATGGACAATCAGTTCAGAAAAAATTACTCGTCGATTTAGAATCTGTTGGCCTTAAAGGCCATGAGAAAATTGAAGGTCTCGCTATTGTTGATGAAACCCATATTGCTGTCATTATCGATAACGACTTCGGAATCTGTTCGAATTTAAAACTAGATACTGGAACTGTTGATTTAAGTTGTAATAAGGAATCAATTCTAGCTGTTGTTAAAGTAGAAAAACTTTACTAATTTCTATTTATTCTATTCCAAAGCAAATTTTTTTAGTTTGCTTTGCGATCCTTTGATCCGATTTTCGGACCATTCGTCTTCGTAAAATCTACCTAAACCTGCCCTATCGCTTCTCCCTGTCGTCTTCTTTTTGCATCTTTACCCAATTCATCTAGGGGGTATCGGTCACATGAAAAAGTACACGCAAAAAAAATCACAAACGCCAGGCCTTAAAAGTATTCAAACGCAATTTCAGATGGCTTCAGGGAAGCAATCTTTAAAGCACGGTGGTGAGTACCGAAAAAAGCGAAGCGGTAGAGGCCAACGCCCATTATCCTGCAAAGAATCTCTGCATGTTGTTTTCAAAATAAATAGAATTGTTTTAAAAACTCAAAGTTTCAGAACTCATCAGAATTTTAAACTCAGTCGACAGATCATTCAAAAATATGCTGATCGATTTTTTGTAAAAATAGAACAGATCTCAATTCAAGGAGACCACATTCATTGCTTAGTCAGAACAACCCGTAGAAGCTTTTTCCACCACTTTTTTCGTGTGGCTTCAGGACAAGTTGCTCAACAATTCGAAAAAACTGATAAACTACGGATTGTGACCGATACCCCAAATAGGACACCAACAACGCAAAACAACACCGTAAAAAGAAAGCTCAAACTTTGGATGTATCGACCGTTCACAAGAGTTGTTCGCGGATATAAAGACTATAAAAATGTAAGAAACTATATTCAACTGAACGAGAAAGAAGCTCTTGGTGAAATCATCTATAAAAAAGATCGGCTGCGAGGGCTATCGATGGCTGAGTGGGAAGTACTGTGGAGTTAAGTTGTCACAGTAAATGTTACAGTGTCTAACTTTGATACAATCATCATCGACCAAAACGAAAATAGCCCCTCTAGCCAGTGGCATAATCTTCGCTAATATTTTACTTAATAGTTAAAACCATTTTAAATGGAAGGAATTTTTATGTTCACACTGAGATCAATCAATACGTTAAGGTTTGTGTTTTTCGCTTATCTACTTTTGGTCGCGTTGTTAGTTACATCTTGCCAAAAATCAAACAGCAATAACAACAACAATGTTAATGCGCAGTGTGTGAATAACCCTTCACTTTGTAATCAAGGTGTTTACCAAGGCGTACCAGGTTATTCGACTTACAACTACGGTTACGGAAATTCTGGCTACAACAACGGTTACAGCAACTATGGCCCATTTCACCAAATCAACAATTCTGCTTATTTATGTAACTGCCCTCATGGTTCAGTTCCAACATACAATTCATATGGTGGTTTAGGTTGCGTACAAAATGGTTATATCGGTGGTTACGGATATGCCTATTTAGGTTACGGAGCTAACAACAACCAATGGACAAATATTCCGCAAATCAGCAATGTACAGGGCTATAACAACAATGGATGCTACAACGGGGTTGTTCAATCATGTATCGTAACTCAATCAAATACATGTTCTGTTGGATATACTTGTAGACCAACTTCTGGTGGGTCAGCGATTGGACTCTGTGTCAACGGAACTCAATCAAACGGAGCTGCTTTTCGCTAGCGGCAGTGTATTTCGTCTATAACACGCAATTTTTATTCGATTCATAGCCAAAAATAATTCATAATTCACAGTGGGTGTTAAATAGCCCACTGGAGACATTATGACAGAGCAAAATACAACTACCTGCACGACAAACTTAGCTGAAACGAATCCCCTACTTAAAAGTTTTAATCACAAAGATCAATCAGTTCCTTTTGCTGAAATCAAAACCGATGATTATATTCCCGCTTTAGAATTCGCCATTAAAGAAGCTGAAGGCAATTTAGCAAACATTAAAGCCGAAAAAAATCTAACTTTTGAAAACACAATACTGGCCTTAGAGACATCTTCAGAAAAATTAGATCGCATTTCAGCTGTATATTTTAATTTGTTTTCTGCTGAAGCCAACGAAGCGCACCAAGCCCTAGCACAAAAGATTTCACAAATGCTGTCTGCTTTTTCATCAGATGTATCACTTGATCCCGATATCTTTAACAAAGTTAAATTTATTTATGAAAATCGCCAAAAACTAAATCTTAAAGGCGAAGAATTAAAATTAACTGAAAAAATGTTTAAAGATTTTTCTAGAAATGGCGCTTTATTAACACCAGAAAAAAAAGAACAGCTTCGCAATCTAGATCAAGAGCTTTCAACTTTAAGCCCGCAATTTTCTGAAAATGTTTTAAAAGCAACAAATGCTTTTGAAATGTGGATCACTGATATTAAGGATCTTGATGGTCTACCTGAAGGAGCTATTGAAGCTGCTGCCCTTAGCGCAGAATCTAAAGGCCAAAAAGGCAAATGGCTCGTGACTTTACATGGGCCATCGATGATTCCATTTATGACTTATGCAAACAATCGTTCTTTGCGTGAAAAATTATGGAAAGCTTCATCAGCAAAATGTTTTAATGATTCTTTTGATAATCAAAAAACTGTTCTTAAAATTGTTCAATTAAAACATCAACGTGCGCAAATTTTGGGTTCAAAAAATTATGCTGAATACGCTCTTGAAGAACGAATGGCGCAAAATTCAGAAACAGTTTTCAATTTCTTAGAGAAATTAATTACTCCATCACTAGCTGCAGCTAAAAAAGATTTAGACGAAGTCAAAAACTTCCGTAATGAACTGGAAGGTCAGGATGAAATAAAGCCATGGGACTTTGCTTTTTATTCTGAAAAATTAAAAGAAAAAAAATATGCCTTCAATGAAGAAGAACTTCGTCCGTATTTCAAACTTGAAAATGTCATTGAAGGTGTTTTTGAACATGCCAGACGTTTATTTGGTTTAACTTTCAGGCCCATCGACGGTATTCCGGTTTATCATCCCGATGTTAAAACTTACGAAGTGTTTGAAGAAGATTCTAAAAAATATATCGGTTTATTTTATATGGACTTTTTCCCACGTGAAACCAAAAAAGGTGGAGCTTGGATGACCAGCTACCGCGAACAAGGCTTATGGGGTAAAGACATTCAGCGACCACACGTCAGCATCGTTTGTAATTTTACAAAACCCACTGCAACTAAACCGTCTCTTTTAAGCTACGACGAAGTCAGCACATTGTTTCATGAATTTGGTCATGCACTACATGGTTTATTATCGCAATGTAAATACAAATCATTATCGGGAACGAATGTGTATTGGGATTTCGTCGAACTTCCATCGCAAATTATGGAAAACTGGATCAAAGAAAAAGAAAGTTTAGATTTATTTGCCAAGCATTATGAAACAGGCGCGACTATTCCTGCAGAACTTGTCGCTAAAATTAAAAAATCAGATCAGTTTCAAACTGGCTGGATGAGTCTTCGTCAATTGTCATTCGCTTGGTTAGATATGAAATGGTACA
>JAYUQO010000162.1:0-3814 GCA_043756765.1 Bdellovibrio sp.
AAAAAAATATTCAGCAAAAAAAACCAGTCATCTTATCGCATTTTCACGGTGATGAATTGGCTTTGGTCGCGCTGACATCAAGATATAAAATCGCAACGATGACATCGACATCAAAAGACGGTGAATTGATGAACACAGTTTTAAGATTATTGGGTGGCAAAACTTCGCGCGGGTCATCAACCCGTGGAGGTGTCGGCGCACTAAAAGGTCTTATTAAGCTTTGTAAAGGCGGGTCAAACTGCAGTGTTGCTGTTGATGGGCCAAAAGGTCCAATTTATGAAGTAAAGCCAGGTGTGTTTGAAATTTCTAGATTACTTGGTGCGCAAATCTATGTGGGCGGCGTTAGTTGTAATTCCTTTTGGGCGTTTCCAAAATCATGGAATAAAGCCTATTTACCAAAGCCTTTTTCTGAAATTTCTGTTCATTGGTCTGAGTTTCAAACAGTCATCACTAAAAAATCCGATCCCAGGTCTGACATTTTAGCTATTTCTCTGAAAAATCAATTATTTGATGCGCGCAGTCAGTCTTCTAAATTCGTTGTCGGTTAGGGCTTAGAGATTTAGCATTTTAAGAGGGTGTTTTTTATCGTCACACCCTTAGGTTTATTAACGTGAAACAAAAAGGATTTAAACATGAAATGGATTTTAATGTTAACTTTAATGGCTTCAGTTTCTTTTTCTGTGTCATTTGCACAAAAAGGATCTGATGTTGTTGCCACTGTAGGTACTAAAAAAATTACTTTAGATGAGTTCAACAAAAAATACACTGAAGTCACGTCTCAAGTTTTAACAAACAAACCCACTAAAAAAGTTTTTCTTGAAGATTTAGTTCGTTATGAAATGGGGCTTCAAGAGGCTAAGCGCAGAAATCTTGATAAAGATCCAGTCGTTGCAGATCGCATGAATCAAGAAATGTACAAAGCTATGCTTGAAAAAGAACTTGGACAAAAAGTTCAAGAAAATAAAGTTTCTGAAAACGAGATGAAAGACTACTATTCTAAAAACCCGCAAATCAGAATTTCTGATATTTTAATTGAAGTTAAACCAGGCGCTACGGCTCAACAAAAAGACGAAGCCAGAAAACGCGCTAATGAAATTTTATCTGAAGTTTTAAAATCAAAAAGACCTTTTGCTGAGCTTGTTCGTTTGTATTCTGACGACGTAACAACTAAAAACTTAGGCGGGGACGTCGGGTGGCAATCGCGTTTAACGCTGGTTCCTTCGTATTATGATTCAATCATGAAATTAAAAATTAACGAGACTACTCCGCAGTTGATTGAAACACCATTTGGTTTTCACATTGCTAAACTAACTGGAAAACGCAGTTATGCTGAAGCAACTAAGCGTGAAATTCGCATGGCCGTTTTTGATGAAAAAAGAAAAGTTTTATTCGATGAATTTTTTGAAAAAATAAAAAAACAATACCCGGTCAATGTTAACACGCGTCTTGTTGAGTAATTTTAAAAAGATTTTTTTAATCTGCCTAAGCCCCGTTTTTGCGGGGCTTTTTGCTTTTGGTTTACAGTCCTGTGATTTTTTAAGATCAAGATACCATTCAAAAACACTGCTTCAGGTTGAAGATTCATCAATCAATGTAAAAGATTTTTCTGATTTACTGGCCAGAAGACTTCGTGATTTAGATGCTTTATCGGCAAAAGATCCTGCAATTATTAAAACTTTTAAGAATAAAATCGTGACCGATTACATTATCGATCAAGTTATTAAATTGTGGGCTAAAGAAAACAAATTAGATCTTTCATCTAAGGATGTGGATGAAAGAATCAAAAAAATAATGAGTTCTTACCCGAGCGATCTGGCTTTCAGAGAATATTTAGCGGATGAAGAAATATCCTACAATCAGTGGAAGCTTTCGGTGGCTGTCGATTTGCAGCGTGAATATTTGTTTAAAAAATTACGCGAAAAAATTCCTAAACCTGCTGAAGATGAACTTTTAAGTTATTATAACAATAACAAACCGAAATATTTTCAAAATGAATCTGTTCAGGCCCAAAGCATTCTGGTCGCTGATGAAAATCAAGCAGATGTGATTAAAAAGCTCTACCGAAAAAGTCCGCGATTTGAAGAACTTGTCAAAAAATATTCTTTAGAAAAGATTGATGCGTTATCCGCAAAGCCAATTTGGATCGACCGTATTCCTGATTCGGATTTAGATATCTTGTTTACTAATAAAAAAGTTGAACTGATCGGTCCTATTCAATTAAGTGAGGGCTACAGGCTATTTAAAGTGCTTTTAAGACGACAATCCCATCAAAAAAAATATGAAGAGGTTCGAATACAAGTTTTATCAGAGGTCATGGCTCTGCGCGAATCGGCTACGTTTTCTTCTTGGCTTGAAGAACAAATCAAGAGATATAAGATATACAAAAATACTCAAGGCATAGACGCCTTGGCGGTCGAAACTAGGGAAGAGACTTAATTATGAATTTACTATTATCTTCTATTGTTGTTTTAATGTTTCCGTTTTCAACATTTGCGGCCGAAAAAAAAATTGAGGTTGTGGATAAGATTGTGGCTATCGTCAATTCTGAATCAATTTTACAATCTGAGCTAAATAGCTTTCCTGTTCGGCTTAAAAAAGAAGGCTCTTTAGACGAATCTTTATTGTTGGATCAAAAGCCATCGGATTTAAAATCAAATCGAGCTCAACAGCTTCAGTTTATCATCAGAGAAAAGCTCGTTGAATCAGAAGTAAAGAAACAAAATTTAGAAATTACTGATGATGCTGTTAATTTAGAAGTTGATAAGTTAGCTAAAAAAAATGGGTTGTCTAGGGCGCAACTAGAGGCTTCGCTTAAAAAACAGGGCTATTCTATGGTTGAATATCGAAAAGTTTTAAAATCTAGAATGGAAAGACAAAGCTTTTTTGAATCAGAAATTATTTCAAAACTAAGAATTACTGATGAAGACGCCTATAATGAATATAAAAACAAAGTTCCTAATTACCGCCCGAACGTCAATGAATACAAAATAGCACAAATCTTTTTTGATCCTAGAAAAGGGTCTGCGCAATTAGCGCTCAAGCGCGCTACAGATATTTACGGCAAAATGACTTCTGGTGAATCTTTTGAAAGTTTAGCTAACAAATATAATGAAGAAAAATCGGCAAATCCTGACGGTCTTTTGGGACAATTTAAATCTGGTGAATTCAATGCTGATCTTGAAAAAGCTGTGGAAAACTTAGACAAGGGTCAAACAACAGCAATTGTTAAATCTAAAATCGGTTTTCACATTGTTAAAGTGCTTGATAAAAAAGTCAGCTATGATCCACAGTTTTTAAGATATAAAGAGCAAATTAAATCGTCGTTAATCGAAAAAAACTTTAAACGACAATTAAAAAATTGGTTCGAATCTAAAAAGCAAAGTTCTTATATTAAACTTTATGAATAAGTTTTATCACGCTGTTGCCATTACCACTGGCGACAAAGACGGAATAGGACTTGAAGTCACAGCCAAGTCATTATTCAAGCTGGGTCCGCAACGCGATACGCATTTTTTTATTTTTCGTGATTCAAAACAAGAGGCTAAGCAAAAAAAATATTTTAATCTCATTGATAAAAAATTTAACCGGTTTACTTTTAATTCAACAGATGCGGCCATCGCTTTTTATTCTGTTTTGCGAGCGACCAACAGTTTAGATAAAAAATTTATATTTGATTTAAGTTTATCAACGCCAGCAGTAGATTGGGTAATTCAATCGACTGATTACTGTAAAAAATCTATTTTTGCGTCTCTGGTAACTGGTCCTATATCTAAAACTCATATTGTTGATTCTGGCTACAACTATATTGGCCACA
>JAYUQO010000163.1:0-3771 GCA_043756765.1 Bdellovibrio sp.
GATCTTCTAAGCTTACATACTTTACTGGGAATGGATTTTTATTTTTAGTTTGTTTTGATTCCTCAGCAAGTGCGGATGTTGTTTGTGCTAAAACCAAACCCAAGATCAATAATGGATAAATTACTTTTTGCAGTTGTCTATACAAGTTGAATTTCATAAGTTATTTTCACTTTTTTTTTGGTAAACGTCCATCAGACTAGACTTTAGATAGTCAGTCTTTTCCTTTATCTTGGGCTAGCTTTTTTTATATCAGTACGTGTGCAGTAAAAAGATCATATAAAATATATGAATGAAACTAAGATGTTTAGTCGTTGAAGACGTGTCATTCATTCGTGAAATATACAGGTTTTCTTTGGCAAACCAAAACTATGAAATAGTTGATGAAGCCGCCGATGGTGTTGAGGCAATTGCTAAAATCAAATTGCATCAGCCTGATATAGTCATTTTGGACTTGGTCTTACCTTTGAAAAATGGTTTGGACGTTTTGAAAGAGTCACATCAGCTGTCTCCGAACAGTCGGTTTCTGGTTGTTTCATCGATGGATGATCAGGCAACCAAAGAGCATGCAAAATCTTTAGGAGCCATAGAATACCTTGTTAAACCATTTACTAAAACACAGCTTCTAGATTCTTTAAGTCGTATTTCACAACAGTACCACGAGGTTCAAAATGGATGATTTTAAGTTTGTCATAAGATGTTTTGTTTTTGCAGGTGTGCTGATGATGTTTTCGCAGATGAAGACAGAAGGCATTACCTATGAGGCCAAAATTGAAAGTTTTTTAACTCGGTCGGAAGTCGCGCACTTTATGCAAGATGCTGCGGCGGGTGGGGTGAAGGCCATTGAAAAAGCCCTACTTATTAGTAAGGCTTTTATTTCTGAAAAAATGAATCAAGAAGCAAAACCTGAAAAAAATTATTCTCAGGAAGCTGCTTACTAAGAAATTATCGATCTTTTCCAACTGAAGAAGCCGTTGCTTCGCTGCGACTATCATTCGAATTATTCAAATTCTGAGCATTAGCATTAGTTGCTGCATTTGGATGAAGCGATAGGTTACTAGCTAAAAATTTTTTCATACAGAATTTTCCACTGGCGTGGCTGATTGAAGTCAACGCAGTTAATCCAACGAATAAAGCCAAAGTCATATATGATTTCATAAATCTCCTTTATGCACTGCCTGTATCAAGCGTGCTTTGTCTTTGTTATAAATAAGTATTGCTAGGCTGATGCCAAGATCGATGGATAATAGAGTTCAAAAAGCTGAATGGTTTTAGAATGTTAGGTATGTATACAACCAATTGGCTGACGATATTTTTGACAGCTGTAGCGCCAAAATTTTCTAAAAAAAAGGAATCTCATTATGAGATTCCTTTTTTAAACAAATGATTTAGTAATTCAGCTTCTAGTTTTCGACGTCGACAGCAGTTCCAGTGGAAGGGTTGCTGTTCTGCGAATTTCCTCTGAAGTTACGACTTGTTCCATCTAATCGAGTATTTGCTTTTTCTAAGACTGTGCAAGCTGGGCAGCCACTTCCTAAAGCCATTGTCCCTGCACCATCTTCTTTAACGGCACAATTAGGATCACCGGCTGGGCAGTCAGCAAATGCCGTTGAAGAAAAAGACAGGGTCATCATCATAGTCATTAAAAGAAATAGTATTTTCATTCTTTAGCCCCTTATAAGTAAAGTTCTTGTGTGGCAGGTGATATAACATCTAACAAATTATTAAAGGTGCTGGCAACCTGCGAAGCGACTGTTGGGCCTTCTGCACTGTCGACTTTGGCTATATCGCCATTGGGTTTATAGCTGACCTTGATGGTGCCCAATCCAGGCCTGGTCACTATGGAAGGCTTTCCAAATCTATCTTCGTAATCAATTTTCACGATTTTTTTTGCTTGATCCGTGATGCTAGAAATTCTTCCTTTTGTGTCATAAGTAATTATCACTTTTTGACCATCGGAATTCTCGGCATAGGATAAATTGCCTTTTGAATCGTATTTAAATGAAGTTTGCCGAGCTGAAACGACTTTCCCTTTTTCATTCGAAATCGTCGCTTTTACAGCAGATACTTTCTTTGTCTGGGTATCATGTGTAAAATCCAATTTTGCATTTCCAGCTTGTTTTGTTTTTATTAGGCCATCAGGAAAATATTCGAAATTCATGCGGTCATTATTCTTTTTTATAGCAACTGGTTTACCGAAGGTGTCATGATACGTAATATCCGTTGTGCTGCCGCTGATATTTGTTAAAACTCGCGATAAAACGACTTGGCCGCTATCGATTTGCTTATGCCAAAACTCAAAGCGATTATTAGCAACGACTTCTTTTCCGCAAGTTTTCGTAACACTTGACCAGTAATGAAATTTTGGATTCGTTGCAGAAAATTCATATTTGTAATTTTCATTACATTTATCACGATCTGTAAATCCAAGAACCCAGTCTTTCACGTTATCATAACGAACTGAAATCGATGAATTATCAGGCCAATTCGCTTTCGTTAAATTATGAAATTCGTTGTATTCGTAAGTATAAACTTGCTTGTCAGTTTTAGCCCAAGCATTTTTGTTCCAAATCAAATCTTCTTGCGAATTGTATTTGTATTCGGTAACCAAACCATTTGGACCAGAAATAGATTTTACTTTTTTATTTGGGTAATACCTAAAAGTTAACTTTCGTGAATTGTTGTCTTCGACTTCTTTCAAAAGATCTTTGTCATATTCAAACTTTAAAAAATTTGTGTTTTTGTCGTACATGTAAGATAAACGACCTTGCAAATCAAAACGTTGGTAACTGCCGTCTGGCAGATTACGGGTGTAATGTGTTTTATTAAAAATAACATTTTCAACTTCTTTGCCATTCGCTGAAAACTTTGTGCCTTCTTTGATTGGGACAGTCACCGAGTATGTTTTAGCCATTCGTGCGCGGTAATCGTCATCAATTGCCATTTGATCAGAGATTTTTTTGAAGTAATCCGCAGATGCAGATTTTATTTTGTTGTCTGTTTTCATCTTTATTACGACTGAAGAAATCGTTGCATCGATATCTTTTTTGGTAATTTCTTTTGCAGAGAAAACTATTTCTTGTCCGTCACCACATTCAGAAATTTTGATATTGCCTTCTGAGGTTGCTTCCAACTTGGTTTCAAATTCAGAACACCAGCCAAAACCAAAAATTCCATTAAAAATCGTTCTGCTTTTATAGGCGCGCAGAACCTTCATGTCATAGCCATTTCCTGGAATTTCTAAATCGACCCAGGTATTGGAATAACTAGCGTTATTCATATCCACTAAACTGTAAGCTTTGTTAATAAATAATAGGAATACCGACAGTATCGCTGCAGACAATCTGATCATAAAGTGTTTCTCCATCTACACTTTTATTGTAACAATTTTTTTGATCATCATTCCACCGATAACTTGCAAAGTAAGCATGACGGCCAGTAGGACTAGACCTAGGGTTGTGTCAAACATCGGCTGAATGAAATTCGGATCGATTGCAAAGAAAACAGCACCTAAAATAAATGGAATACTTGTGACGATAATTCCCTGCATTACGCCTTGCGCAGTCATTGCTGAAATTTTCTTTTCTAACTTTTGACGTTCACGAATTGTACTGACGATGGTCTGGAAAGTTTCTGCCATGTGTCCGCCGGTCTCTTTTAATATATTTACAGCGGTCACAAACATTTGAACATCAGCTCGTGGAATACGTTCTGCTAAGTCAGATAAGGCCTCTTCAAAACTTTGTCCGAATTGAGTTTGAGTTATAACTTGAC
>JAYUQO010000164.1:0-3767 GCA_043756765.1 Bdellovibrio sp.
GTGGGTCATCCCATTGGTGATGTAAAAATTAAATTTGCAGCTGACGGAGAAATCCTAATCAAAAGTAAAAAGTGCATGCAGGGTTATTTCAAAAATCCAGAAGCAACAGCTGAAGTTCTAAAAGATGGCTACTTTGCTACTGGTGATATTGGTGAATTGACAGCAACCGGCCAACTCAAGATTACGGATCGAAAAAAAGACCTCATAAAAACGGCAAATGGAAAATATGTTGCACCCCAAAAATTAGAGGGTCTACTTAAGCAGGAATCCCTTATTTCTCAGGTATTAATTCACGGAGATCAGAAAAAATTTATCTCGGCGGTCATTTGCATTGAAGAAGCACAAATAAAAGACTGGGCTCAAACTCAAAAACTAGATTTCGAAAAAACAGAAGATCTTTATGAAAACCCAGCCTTAAGAATTCGGATCCAAAAGCAAATTCAGCAAACAAATGCGTCCTTGGCCAGCCACGAAGCCATCAAAAAGTTTGAAATTGTTGGTGAAGGCTGGACCGTCGAAAATGGCTGCCTGACTCCGTCTTTAAAAATAAAGCGCAAGTTCTTAGAAAAAAAATACAGCAAACTGATTGCCGAAATGTATGAATAAATCTGTCTGCAATTGCTACTTAGCATTTTTCTGCATAGGTAGCTAATTTTTATTTTTTAATAACTCACTTAGAGCATCAATATTCTTGTACATCTGTTCATAGTCTTTTGTGGTCATCGTATTTGGTTTAGGCGGCATAGTTTGAGCTTTTAATCGTTGAAATAAGCGACTGGCTTCTGGACTTAGCGGATTAATTAAGCCCTGCTCAATTAATTTCTTCAGACTATCATCGCTGCTAGCAGCTGAATACAAATCACTATGACAAGTCATACAATTTTTTTGTAACTGTGGATACAGTTGTGAATAGCTTTTTTTTTGTTTTTCTGTCGTTACAAAACCAACTTTACTTTGTTGATCAGTTTTGTGGGTTTGCCCTGCTGCTAAGCGAAGAATTGAAGTATTTTTATCGTCCATGATTAATACTGTGCCATCATTTAAAATAGTTAATCCAACGGGCGCTCCCTTAGAACGAACGCCACCTAGAGCAGTCCAATTAAAAATTAAGTTTTTAGGTTGATTGTTCGTTGGCAAGCCATTTTGATCTACGTCATACATGACAACTTTTTGCCCCTGTGTTCGATAGCCATGCCACGATACAAGCATCTTATTTTTTAAACCGACTAAACTATCATGTTGATAAAATACCATTCCCAATGGGGCTGTATGAGCTGGCATAAACGCTATCGGAACAGAGTATTTAGTTTTGCAGTCTTCTGGTTTTACAACGGTAACAAAATCTTTTAAAACTTTTCCATCTGAATAACAGTACGGCCAGCCGTAGTGTTTATCTTTTTGAACAAAATTAATTTCTTCATAAGGTTGATCCTCATCAGGTAAATCAAGACTGTTTTCACCTTGAAGTAGAAAACCACTTTGGGGGTGAACAACTAAAGCCATTGAATTTCTTAGTCCGCGCGCGAAAGCTTCTGTTGAAATTTTATTTCCCGAATTATCTAAATTGATTTTCCAGATACCCGCATTAACGATTTCGCTTTCAGACTGAATACACAGCTTAGAATCAGGATAGATTGTTCTGTGACCGTTCGTGCATCTGTCTGATGGTGCACCAACATTAAAGTAAATTTCTGTAAAATCACGATTGGCAGCCAACTGAATTAGCGGATGTCTGTTGTTTAAACCTAGGTCTGCTGTTTGATTATAAGATTCAGCACTGACATATTCACTTGATCTGAAAATTGATTTTCTAAATTGATCTTCAATCATTTCTAAATCAGAATTTAACACCCATTGGTTCAAATAATTTTTTGTCGGCTTAAATCGATATATTCCTACAGGTGTTCCCACATAAATTCGCCCTTGAGGATCAACTAATAAACCATTGGGCATTGTCAAAGGTTTTTCTGGAAATAAATTTGTAAGGTGTGTTTGCTTCATTCCAGCTGCATTCACAGTTTCTTCAATGGCCCAGATGGTTCCCCGTCCGTGTACCCATCCACCCATATCACTAACATAGATTACATTATTTTTATCTTGAACGGCATAACGGGGCATTTTAAGGCCTTGATCTCTGCCGGCCACCAGTCCAACACACAAGCCGTCAAGTGTTTGCAATTGGATACGTGGGTAGCCATCGCAAAAATCGTTTTTATCCGTAAGATATCTTGGAGGAGCGGTTAATATACCTGGATTTTGCTCAGGATTAGCGAAGCTAACTGATGTAACAAATTGAGAAACACAAAATACGATCGATAAAAATTTCTTCATCATTAAATCTGATTACAACTTAGAGGCCAACTCATAAAGGCTACAAATTAGTATGAAGTAAGGGGTGTGTTAGCCGGATTATTACCCAGGCCATAATTGTTACCTGAAATCACCGGTGTAAAAAGATTGCACAGTCCAAATATGTAAAAACACGTTTGATATGGCATCTATCTAGCATTACTTGCTGTGACATATGCCGTTCAAAACAAGTTTAACTTTTATTCTTATCTCACTGTTCTTTTTTACTGCTAGCGGCAACGCGGCAAACCAGTGCCATCAACTGTTTCATAATGAGATCTCAAACCACCAAGATCAAGCCGATCAAAAGCAATTCTTAATTAACTACAAAAAGAAAATGACGACGACATTTATCACTAGAGGTGATGTCGCTCGATATTTTCATCACGATCTTAAATCCATATCTGAGTACACCAAGGGTGGAAAACATAGCTATAAAGATTTTTATGAAGAATTTGACAGCCCTGATCTGAATAAAAAAATGAACGCAGTAAAATTTCTAACTGAATTAGAAAATTCACTTTTTTCACGGGCTTCATTTCAAGGGACCTTATATTCTGGAGGCGAATTTCAGAATAGCCAGATCGACCCAAAAATTATCATCGGAAAAAAATTCAGCTTTGGATATCTTCGATCAACCTCGAAGAATCGATACATTGCCGATGGTTTTGCAGAACTTGAAAAAAGCTACACGAATCCAGGCAACAGAAAAGTCATATTTACAATTGATTCTAAGCGTGGGAAACCTGTTTCAGACATTTCTTATTTTCCAGATGAGAATGAAGTTCTTTTTTCATCTTTCGCGGAATTCACAGTCACAGACGCCCAGGACGGTTTTTTCGGGAAGACTGCTGTGCGATATGTCACACTGACAGAGGCGAATCCCAAAATAACAGAAAACTTTAATATTCAAATCAAAGAAAATTTAACAACGCTAACGGCAGAATTGGGTGATTGGAAAAAAGGACTAGAATATATTTTTGCTAATTCTAGATCGATCAGCTTGAATTCTACTGATTTAAAAAAAATTCATCAAATTTCAACAGAACACCTATCTTTCGAAAAATCAAAACAGCGAAGCCAGTTGGTACCTACTGAAAATCTGACACAAAAATATTCTGGTCACTTTAGATCAAGTGATGCCGATTACCTGATTGCTAACGGTAATCATCTTGATCAAAGTGGACAAAGATACTTTAAATCGAATGAAATCGAAGGCTTCCTGAACAACCCATTTTTCTTCGTACAAAATGTAAAAAAGAAGTCCGAGAAAAATTTTGAAGCTGACGCCCACTTTGTTGTTCCCAGAGAAATCGAAACTATAGTTAATATGGTTTTATCAGAAGGTCAGATGGCGGTTTCAAAATCACATACCAATCGCATGTATATTCTAAATATTTTCAAACTTTACAAGGCCC
>JAYUQO010000165.1:0-10611 GCA_043756765.1 Bdellovibrio sp.
TTTCTTATTTTAGTGCCGCCTTTAACAGAATTCGATGAACCTTTAATTTTTAAATCTTTTATGATTACGACATGATCACCATCAGCTAAAATATTTCCGCTAGCATCTTTCACGATAGATGTGTCAACAGGTGCAGCTTCTGCAACAGCGGTTTTACCTTGCATCCATTCGTTTGAACACTCTGGGCAAATCCAAAGATTGCCTTCTTGATAAATATTTTCTGATTTGCATTTGGGGCATTGTGTAGTCATTTTTTTCCTCTTCGTAGTAAACTATGACGTCATAGTTCAAGGGTCAATAGCTTCTAGTCCTGTATAGCTAGGCTGTCTCAAAATAAGTCACGATTTCGGTATACCGATTGCTCTTGTATAAGCTATGAAGAAATTAATGATATCTAGCCTAATTTTTAACGTGTGCTTTTTGAATTCGAACACAACGTTTGCCAGTGGTCTGCAATGCCGTAATTTGTTTACGACTGTAAAAACTAGCCCGGCTACTAAGGCTTCTGTCGGTCGTTATTTAGAGACGACTTTGAATAGTCTATCTGCCATGCGCGGGGAAAACGGGCTTCTTCGCGATGCGGTTTGGATAAAAAACAACGCAGATAAGTCATTTGAAGTTGTTACTTTAAATCCTGATACATCACCCACAAATATTGCTGTAGATCTTTTAATACACACTGAACTTTTAAATCAACCTGCGCAAAAGACTCATGCTACAAAAAATTTAAATCGATTGTTGGATATTTTAGGCCAAGTTGATATTCATAAACCAACGGGATTATTTTTTAGCCGGTATTCGTCTGACACTAAAACTGCTGTGATTAAAGACCCAAGTGTGTCTTCAATCGATAATCTTCATTTAGCAATTGCACTTTGGACGATCAGTGAAACTTATCCAAAAACGGCATTAGGTCAAAAAGCATTAGTACTTTTTAAACGAATGGATTTCAGTATTTATTATGATCATGATTCTGGTCTTATCGGAGGAAATTTAAGGAAAGAAAATGACCAGTGGATTCGCGAAACTTACAATTTTGCAAACTTAGGATCAGAAGCAAGGCTACTTTATAGCGCCGGTTTTTCTTTAGGGCTTTTTCGTAATGTTAAAAATGATAATGTTTTTTTTGCTAAGGCATTTAAAAACTTAAAATTAGAAATTTATCAAAGCCAAGAAGGACCATTAATTAAATTATGGGACGGGTCAGCCTTTCAATTATTTTTCCCACGAATATTTGCTAACGAAAATTTATATTCTAATAAAATTGATAAATTATTTACCAATGATGCCCAGTTTATGCTTGCAGAAGGTCGTAGAAGAAACTTGATCACGCCGGCAGCCCATTCGGCCATTCGTGTGGGCACTCATGAAACTGTTTATAAAGGTGAAGGTTCAATTTACCGCGATAAGGGCGGGGATATATCGTTAGTCAGTTCAGATAATGCTGATGTCAATGATCCCACTTTACGTAAGCTTTGGGATGGTGCCTTTGCGCCGTACGCATTAGTGATGGCTGCAGCAGCTTCTCCTGAAAAAATTATGCCTGAACTTAATCGTTTGGAAGAAATGCATTCAGGTGCAGATTATCTTTACCATCCAAAACTTGGCTGGATGGAAGGAATGCATGTCACTGGCCCACAAAAAGGTGAAGTCGTGGCTTCGCAGTTATCGCTGAATCAAGGCATGTTAGTCTTGTCTTTATTGCAGCTCAATTCACCAGATGGTCTTAGCGCCAGCGCCAGAGCCATGAATGCAAACACTGTTGTCAGAAATAAAATGCAAAAATTTTATCGTCATTTTGATAAAAAACTTTTTGATAGTGTTCAATAAATTGGACTAATCTACTTTACGGAATTGTAGGCACGTCATTGCAGATAATGGGGATACCATCACGCTGCAACGGTTCGGCGGCTCGGTCTAATGCATAGGCTGGGGCGAAACCGATCACATGGCCTTGAATCATTTTCCAAATTAATTCATTTGTCTTAATATCTTTTTTCATAAGATCTTTATTGGCGATAGCGACTTTTGATATTCGTCTTGTTGATTCAAGCAAATGCCTAAGCATACAATTGTATTCAGAGTAATTTAAAGTTTGAATCATTTTATTTAAATTTAAAGTTAATTTTTCTAAAAGTTTTAAATCTTGTTTGTAAATTAGTTTTCTTAAATCTTTTTGCCAATCTAGTACTTCAATACGCTTCATTTTACGATTACTTTTAGGTCGTGGTAAGTTTTCCATATCGCCAATATCATCCATCGACACAAAACTAAGGCAGCTGATATTTATGCCGTAATCTTTTTCAATCAATAAAGATGTTGCATCGATGATAGGGGCAACGTCAGTTAATAAAAGCTCCTGGGATTTAATCATAGCTTGAGAAATCGCTATTGATCTTAAGCTGTCGATCGATGTTAAATTAGGGTCTTCAAGCCTGGCATAAGTCAGTTGTCGTTGAGAATTGATTTGAATGGCATCAAATATGTGCTTTGTGAAACACAGATCTAGATTTGAAGCTTGTGCATTTGCTGACACGATAATTATTAAGATTAAGGTTTTTAAACTCATGATTTATGTGAACACATATTTGATTATTAGGCTATAAGATAAAATGTTGTATTATTCATAATAAATGGCAATAATTTCAATAGGTTGGTTAACATGAATTTCGATCCTACAAAAGTTTTAACAAAAAATCAGCGATCTGTAACCCTCAGAATGGTTAGCGTTAATGAAGTGCAAGAATTGCTAAATGCAATGGTAGAAATTGCAGAAACATCGCCCTATCTTTTAACATCATCTGAACATTTTAAAAACATGAGCCTAGAAGACGAGATCAAATGGATCAATAGTTACAATGACGACCCTAGAGCAGTTCTAATCATCGCAGAATTTGAAAATAAAATTGTCGGGATATTAGATTTTAAATCTTATAAAAATATTAAATCAAGACATCGCGGTGGATTGGGTATTTCACTTCACCAAGCAATAAGAGGCGAAGGCTTAGGTGAACTTCTTTTTAAAAAACTGATTTCAGAAGTTAAAAAAATCAGCGATTTAATAATGATAGAACTTTCTTTAATGAGTGATAATCATCAAGCCTATCATCTTTATAAAAAAGTTGGTTTTGTTGAAGTTGGGCGAAAACCTATGACCTATAGACAACCAGATGGTCATTTTACTGACGATGTGCAGATGATACTAAAACTTTAAAAAATTGGTAGTCTGACCCCAGGTTTTTCATTTTTATGCTCATGTTACTGTTTTAGCTAAAAATATATAATTTTGCAGAAGTAGTAACAGCTGATAGATATTCATTAGTAGTATCAAATAGTTGAACTATGTCTTTTAATTTCGTGGATTGATTAGCCACTCACTGGATGCTTGAATTTTTTTGATCAATGCTTAAGCATTATTCATATTTGACAAGAAGCGCTCTGACCCTTTAAAACTATAACACTTTTAAGATTTTGCAGTGGTGGGGTAGCTCAGTTGGTTAGAGCAACGGAATCATAATCCGTAGGTCACGTGTTCAAGTCACGTTCTCACTACCAATTTTTTATAAATAGATTCTCTTAAAAAATTTTACCGGAGACTCGCTGTGAAAAAAAATACGAATCTTGCAGGCCTTTATTATACTAAAATTGTAAAATCTCTTAAATATTTAGATTACAGCTACAAAAGAACTCTTAATATGCCATTAAATCCAAGTCAGATGTCTGATTCTGAACTTGAAGCTTGGGATGGTTTTGCATCTCGCTTTGCGAGAACTTCAGATATTTTTTTAAGTAAATATGTTAAAGCCTATGTTCTTAAAGATGATCCTGCATTTGATGGTGGTTTTGTTGATCAACTTAATCGAGCTGAAAAACTAGGATTAATCCACAGCGTACAAACATGGATGGAGATTCGCGAACTGAGAAATGCAACAGTTCACGAATATAGTGATCAGGATTTGGAAAAGATATTTGAAAAGTTTCGTAAGTTTACCCCTTTACTTTTATCACTAGTTCAAAATATTAATCATGAGACTTAGTTCTAAAGAAATCTTTGCTATTAAATCAGCTTTCCAAAATATTTTTGGTGATTTTTCTTTTAATCTGTATTTGTTTGGAAGTAGAATAGACACAAAAAAAAAGGGAGGCGATATCGATTTGTTAGTCGTCGTCCCAGCTGAAAGAAAAGCTGTTACTGTCGACAATAAATCTGCTGTTCGCTTAAAAATATTTGAAACTCTTACAGAGCAAAGAATTGATATCACAGTCGCGACTTCTGAAGAAATCACAACTGACATTTTTTTACAGTCTATTATGAGCACGGCCATCGAGATTTAACCCAAATCTAAACATTAAAAAAATATGAGAAATATCGAAGGGTTGCAAAATAAAAAATCATGATAAGCTAATTAAAAATAGGAGCTTATCATGTCAGAACAAAAGCCTAAAACTGGACAAAAAGGTGCTGGTCGCGAGATCACAAAAAAGCTAAGTGATGCTCGTCGCAAACCAATTTCAAAAGAGTTAATAAATATCGTCAATGAAATTAGTGAACGAGAACAGAACAAGCATAAGTAAATTGCCAAGTCTATCGACGCGAAGATTTAGAATCTAATTACCAACCAGCCAGTTTGCGATTTTTATTTTTACGCTTTTTAAGTGGTAATTGTTTGTTTGATGGTAAAGCTGAATTTTCTTGTTCAGGAATTGCTGCTGTTTTTTTTTTGAGTTTTCTGTATTTTCCATTTTTCTAACTTAGCAAAAATGAAATAAATGCTGTATTAACTTTCGTAATGGCTCTCTGCACCCAGACCTTTTAGAAAGTGAAGCGCCATGTCGCAATCATCATTAGTAAAATCATTTTGATTAAGTCTTGCTAAAGCGCTGCAAAATTCGTTTGTGTTTAAAACTAAATCCCATCGTCTATCAAAATGAATATCGATTAAAGCGCGGTAAGTTTTTATTGAATTATTCACGTAGCGGTAGAACCCCACTTGCATGGTCATCAGTTCGGGTTGGTTAAAGAAGTGTTCTGACTCTTTGGCCAAAACATTGAATTTTTAATAGCTCTTGGGCATTTGGTTCGTGATCTAAAAATAGGATCGGGTAATGGCCTGCCAAAATTTGATCAAGTGATGTTGTTGGTTAGTTTACTGGGCCAAGTTAGCTGTTGAAAATAATGAAAAAATGGCTTGATTGTAATTGCGCAAGTGTTTGATTTGTTTTGATTATGACTTACACGAAAACCGTTAAACCAATCATCAGGCCGTCTTAATAGACAAAGAAATAAACACCACAGTGCTAACCGAACAGAGGTTTATATTTATCAGGTTTTTTAAGTTGTTGCGTCTGGTTCATGAATTAGGTTTAATCTAATACAAGATCTTAAAAACTTCAAGGAAGGGGTTTTTTGTGAATGCTTTAATGATGAAGCGCCTGCTTAAGTTTTTCTGCATCGTTCAGTTTTTTCTTTTCGCCACAGCCCAAATTACGTTCGCAAGTTATGATGCAAATATTGATCTTTTACGGCTTGCTGAAGAAGACTTTAAATATGATGAATATTATGTCATCGATTCTTCAAACAACGAACGCACAATTCAGTTAAATCAATTTAAAAAATTAAATCAAAAATTTCCGCTGCCGGTTGTAAAGTACAACAGACAAAAACATTTTGGTGGATGGATCAAGCCCGTTAAAGGCCAATGTATGAATACTCGTGCTTTAGTTCTAGCTCGTGATTCAAAAATTCCTGTGGATGCGAATAACAATTGCTCTGTGATCACAGGTGATTGGGATGATCCCTACACTGATATGAATTATTACAAAGCCAGTGAAATCCAGATTGATCATGTCGTCGCCCTTAAAAACGCTTACATGACAGGTGCCCATGGTTGGGATTATTTAAAACGTTGCTTGTACGCTAATTTCTTAGGTAATAAATTTCATTTATTACCAGTCAGTGGGCATGAAAATGAAAGAAAAGGGGACCGTAGTCCTCGTGAATATATTCCACCGAATAGAAATTACACCTGTCAGTACTTACGAAATTGGTTAGAAATTAAATACGTGTGGAAATTATCATTTACGCCGCTTGAGAAAAATCGAATTGATCAGCTGATTGATGAAAATCGATGTGATGAATCTATCTTTAAGGTTTCGCAGGAAGATATCAGTCAGCAAAATAAATACATACAAGATCATAAAAATCTTTGCCAATAATCTGGATTATTCTAAGAAATGAGATATTAAAATGCGAATAGAGATTTTATCGACAGTTTTTTTAGCGATAGCTTTGCTACATAGTTTTATTGCTCCTGTGTTTGCTAAATTATCAAAAAAATACCCAGAAAGCTCAGCTCGGGAATCGTTTTTTCATTTATTAGCTGAAGTCGAAGTTGTTTTTGGTTTCTGGGCCTTTGTATTTTTAGCAACATGGTTTTTTATTGAAGGGCCAACGGCTGTTATTAACTATCAACAATCTTTGCAAATGACTGAACCACTATTTGTATTCTGTATTATGATTTTAGCGTCAACTAGGCCCATAGTTAGTCTTGCCAGACAGTTTTTACTTTCGCTGTGCAAGATATTAAATAAAATTATTCCAGCTGATGAAAAATTAATTCAAGTTTTTGTATTATTGGGAATTGGTCCATTAATGGGTTCTCTAATCACCGAACCTGCAGCCATCACCATATTAGCCTTATTAATTTATCGCATGATTAACACTGAGGATGAACAATTGCTTTACCCTATTTTAGCATTGTTATTTGTGAATGTGTCCATCGGCGGGGGATTAACGCATTTTGCAGCGCCGCCTATTTTGATAGTGGCTGAAAAATTTGGTTGGAGTTTGAATGACGTTTTTATTAACTTAGGTGAAGCAGTTATTTGTGCTGTATTAACAAATGTTATTTTATTTGTATTTTTATTTAAAGAAAAAATAAAAAAGGGATTAATCCCATTGAAAGACGATCACTATCCAATCCCAGTTTGGGTGACGGCTAGTCATGTCTTGTTTTTAACTTTAGTTGTTTTAACTTCTCACTATGAAAAAGTTTTTATGGGTTTGTTTCTCATTTTTATAGGTCTTACGACAGTGACCAAAAAATACCAAGACGGTTTAAAGTTTAAAGAAGGTTTTTTAGTCGCTTTTTTCTTAGCGGGATTAATTGTTTTTGGATCGATGCAAAAATGGTGGTTAACACCGATTCTAACATCAATTCAAGATACAACTTTGTATTTCGTGTCGACAGCACTCACGGCCGTGACTGATAATGCGGCTTTAACTTTTTTAGGATCGCAAGTTGAAGGTTTAAGTGAAACTTCGAAGTGGGCTATGGTTTCAGGTGCAATTACGGGCGGGGGGCTAACGATCCTAGCAAATGCGCCAAACCCCGCTGGATTTTCAATATTAGGTCCTAAATTTAAAAACGGGGCTTTAAACTCTTTGAAATTATTTATAGCTGCATTACCACCGACAATTATCACTATGATATTTTTTATGTTAATCGGAAATTTTTAAGCAAAAAAAAAGCTAATGGTTTGATCCATTAGCTTTTTTTTAAAGTAGGACTTAAAAACTAGTGAGTTTTTTTAGCTTCATCTTTTTTAGTTTCAACAGCAGTTTTAACATCAGTTGCAGCAGCTTTTGTTTCAGCTTTAACTTCTTTAGTCGTTGTTGTAACTTTTTTAACAACTTTTTTAGTTGCTGTTTTTGCAGCTTCAGTTGTTGTAGCAGCAGGCGCAGTAGTCGTTGTTTCAGTTGTTGTCGTAGTTGTTGCCGCTTTTGTTTCGTAAGCTTGTGCAGACATAGTTAGTGCTAATGCAGCAACGATTGTTAATAGTTTCATGAGAACTCCTTTGGTTTTTTGTGACCCAAGACATTTGGATCTTATAATCTAATCAAAAACATCCTGTGCCTGTTCAAAGCTGTTGTAAATGTTTTTTTAAAATTGTGGCATGGTGCTATTTTTGAATTATTTGTACTTTAAGTGCACTTTAATTTGTGGCCAAAAAAGATTGGCTACTGAAAAGGCAATTAAACTAAAAGATAGCGCTGCATTTTGACCTATTCTTTCACTGAAAACCAGATAAGCAATAATTGATGCAATGACAGGTTCGATTAACTTTCCACAGGTCATTAGACTAATATTCATATGTTTGACCAAGTAAGTGAAACTTAAGTGCCCAATCAGGGTCGAAATCAAAACAACACCAGCTAAAGCAAACCAAGAAATAAACCCGTAGCTTATAAAATCGGCTTGTGTGATCAGACTTAAGATTAAAAAACAAACAGCAGTCACTGAATATTGAACACAGGCGTAGTTGGTATTGTCCATGGTTTGTCTGGCCTGTTTGCTTGTTAGCATATAAGCCGCATAAAAGAAGGCGGAACAAAGGGCGATCATATTTCCAAAATTTTGTTCGTTTGATACTGCAAATGTGTTCGAAAACAGCGAAATGATTCCCGCTAAAGCTATAAAATAAGATGCTACGATACGTAAATTCAACTTTTCTTTAAAGAAAAGATAGCTTCCCAATGAGGCCCAAATAGGATTACTGGCAAATAAAATCATCATATTAGCCACTAGGGTATTTTTAGCGGCGTATTTGTACGACCACAGATGAAGAAAGAAAAAAAAGGCTGATGTGACAGCCCATTTAATATTTTTGTCTTTTAGGGCTGTAAATTTCTGTTTTTTGATGACGACAAACAAAGCCAAGATGACAAATGCAAAAAAAAGTCGCCAAAATCCCATGATTTCAGCAGGCATAGCACTTATTTTGGCCCAATTAGGGGCCGTTGATAGTGAAAAGACTGCTAAAAAATAAAGTGTTATGTGCGCCATGTTATGTGTTTGAAATCTCAAGGAATTCGATCATGCTTTAAGACTGAAAACAAGTTTATTTTATAAAATGAAGAGTTTCATGATTGAAGCTCTAATGATTTAAACACAAAAAACGAACACCAAACGAAACGGAGAATTCATGAAGAAAAATATTTTATTAGCAGCAGCAGCGGTTGTAATGCTAGTTGGTTGTAACAAGCCAGATCTTAAATCAGATAAAGGCCTAGCAAGTTATGCTATCGGTCAACAAATTGGGCGTAATTTAAAAGCGCAAAATATTGATATCGATCCTAAAACTTTAGCGGCATCTTTAACAGATGCTATTGCTGGTAAATCTGAACTTAAAGAAGATGAAATCCAAAAAGCCATGATGAAATTACAAGAAATGGCATTGAAAAAACAACAAGAAGAAGGCGAAAAAAATAAAAATAAATCAGCTGAATATCTTGAAAAAAATAAAACTGCTGAAGGCGTAAAATTGACTGCTTCTGGTTTACAGTACATCGTTGTGCAAGAAGGTAATGGTGCTACTCCTGCAAAAACAGACACTGTTAAATGTCACTACAAAGGGACATTAACAACTGGCGAACAATTTGATTCTTCGTATGATCGTGGTCAACCAGCTGAATTTCCAGTTGGCGGAGTTATCCCAGGTTGGACAGAAGCATTACAAATGATGAAAGTTGGATCTAAATATAAATTATTTATACCAGCTGAATTAGCTTACGGAGCTTCAGGTCGTCCAGGTATTCCTGCAAACTCAGCTTTGATTTTTGAAGTTGAATTGTTAGATATCGTAAAAAATCAACCTGGTGCTAAACCTGCAGCACCAGCAAAAGCTAAGAAGTAGTTTAATGTCAGAGTTTGATTTTAAAAAAGATCCATTTTTTAATTTTCAAACTTTGTTTAAGAGCGCTGCAGTTAAAGGGATTCCGGATCACAATGCCATGAATCTTTCGACTATAGCCTTAGATGAAAACTCAAAGTTATTTAAACCCTCTAGCCGAATTGTTCTTTTGAAAGGACATCACCGCGGAGGGTTTTCTTTTTTTACCAACTATGATGGTCGTAAAGGCCAAGAGCTCTCAAATAATTCATCAGTTGCTGCTACATTTTTTTGGTCAAATTTAGATATTCAAATCCGTATCGAAGGCCAAGTTGATCAACTTCAAGATTCTGAATCAGATCAATATTTTAATTCACGGGCACGTTTAAGTCAGATCGGTGCTTGGGCATCTACACAGTCAAAACCATTAAAAAACTTTGATGAATTTCACAGTCGTGTTAATGAATTTGAAAAAAAATTCGCAAATCAAAAAGTTCCACGTCCACCAAATTGGGGCGGGTATAGAATCGTTCCGCAAGAAATTGAATTTTGGTTCGGTAAAACCGGACGCTTGCATGAACGCCATGTTTATCAACGCACAGATCAATTAGGTTTTAAAATCTCAAATTTTTCAGATTACACATGGAAAACATTTCTTAGATATCCGTAAGTAATGATATGCCTAATATATTTTAAATCTTAATGTACTGATTGTGGTGCAACTAAATAGAATTCTGGAATTTCAATCGCAAAGGGTTCGCCATCATCACCTACAAAATGAAAGAAGCCCTTCATGCTGCCGGTACTCGTTGTTAACGGGCATGCGCTTTCGTACTCGAACACTTGATTCGGTGAAATTTTAGGTTGAAGTCCGACAACACCCGGACCACGAACTTCTTCGATATGACCAAGACCGTCAGTGATTTCCCATTGTCTAGA